>JAFCCK010000011.1:13034-16964 GCA_017610245.1 Candidatus Iainarchaeum sp. | reverse complement strand
CGTTTCGCCCCTTGCGATTTGACCCAATTCAATTGAATCGTTGTTTTCCAGTATCTTTTCAACCGGCTCAATCAGGAAAATGTCCGCATATGCGTTAAGGGAAAAGAAAAGCAAAATTAGCAAAGCGGCGACAGTTTTTTTAAACAAATAAACCCCCATATTTATTGCATTGGAAGAAAATTAAAAGGTTTTGCAATGAAGGTATTGGTTTTAAGCGACATTCATAGTAGGAGAGAAATGCTTGAAAAAATAGGAGGAAGTATACATAACGATTTTGACACAGCCCTGCTCCTTGGAGATCTCACAAACTTTGGCGACACTCCCGCTGCAAAGATAGTTGAATTGCTGGGAACAAAGAAATGCTATGCGATTCCAGGAAACCTTGATTCATGGGAGACACTTAGGGAGATTGAGGAAGCTGGAATTTCGCTGCATGGAAAAAGCATTAAGCTTGAAAAATTCACTGTGGTTGGATTGGGCGGTGGCTTACATGGCAACCCTGGGAGAGTGCTTTACTCGGAGGAGCGCATAGGGAAAGAGCTCGTACGGCTGCTGGAGGGAACAGAAAATGTGATTCTTGCAACGCATCTGCCACCGAAAAACACGAAGCTGGATACTGTGCATGGCGGAGTGCATGTTGGCAGCTCTGCTGTGAGGGAAGCAATTGAGAGATTCCAGCCGTTGCTGCAACTGTGCGGGCATATCCACGAGGCAAAGGGAGAAACAAAAATAGGGGGAACGAAATGCATTAATGTTGGAGCGGTAAAAGATGGAAATGCCCTGCTACTGCATCTGGATGAAGGGCTTTCATTTGAAGGAATAAGGGTGGGACAGTGAAGCAGGACAGGTTTAACATGCTGAAAAAGCATAACAGGGAAGAGCTTGAGAAGGCGATAAAGGAAGGGAGAGCAGACATGAGAATGAAAGGGCTATGCACTTATCTCAATTCCCTGGAAAATTTTTTTACCAGCAGCAGCTGCTCTGGCAGAATTGTATTGCTCTCTGTTAAGAGCATTGGGGAAAAGCAGCCAAAGGCATTCCACAGAAAATGGCACAGGAAAGTAAAGCTGAAGGAGGTAGTTGACGCACTTGAGGAGAAAACAAGGGAGAAAGAGCTCTGGTTCAAGCTCGACCCTTTCATAATCCATATTGGAGCGAGGGACCTGGAGAATGCAAGAAAGGTGCTAAAGTGCATGAGGGCAGCTGGAATAAAGAGAGGCGGCATTATTGTTGCGCAGAAAGGGAAATTTTTGATAGAGTTGCAAGGCACGCACGCAATGGCGCTGCCTGTTAAAAGCCATGGAGAGGAATTAATTGGGCGAGAATATGTTACGTTTTTGGTAAAGCAGGCAAATAAAAAGCTGGGTGAAAATTACAAGCGGCTGGAATTGTTTGAACGGGTATGTAGGAGGGAATTGCAATGAACAAGCAAAAGAGGCTCTTTTTTGCGGTAAATTTGCCGGATGAGGTGAAGAGAGAAATTGGGCAAAAGCTTTTGGAGGAAATCCCAAGAGATAAGTGGAGGAAGGTAAAGGAGGAGAACTGCCACATAACAATGCGCTTTCTTGGATATTTACCTCGTGAGGCTATTGTAGAACTTGAGGAGAAAGCCTCTGCCTTAGAAAACTTTGACTGCTTTAAAGCAGAGCTTAATGGGGTAGGGCACTTTAGGAATAGGGTTCTTTGGGTTGGAACAGGTATTGGAACAGAAGAACTGAAACTTTTAAGCAAGAAATTGTGTTCCGCTTTGAACATCCAAGAGGAAAGATTCCATGCACACGTAACGCTTGCGAGAAACAGGGGAAGCCGGGCAAGTGAAACAAATGCGTTGATTGAAAGGCTTAGGAAAAAGGAGTTCAGACGGAGCATAACGGTTGGGAGCATCGAGTTAATGGAATCAATCCTGCATACAGCAGGCCCAGAATACAAAACGGTTTTTTCAGTTAAGCTCAGAGCTCAGCAGTAATTTCTTCCAGTACACTGCTCGGCTCAAAATAGTATTGCTGTATGACACGTTCTACCTCAGCGCGCTTCCTAATTTCCTTTTTAATCATCCACTCCAAAATCCTCTGCCTTACAAGAATCTCTCTCTTCAACTGGTTTTTAGATAGCCCGGCTCTCTCAGCCAGAATCTCTATAACGCGGCTTGGAATATCTGTTTTTTCAATCAAGTCCTTTTTTGGATTGAGTTCAAAAATATTGCTTAAGAGAACCTTTTCCTCCATCCTCCCTATTTCAGCAACCTGCTTAACCCTTCTCAGCATCCCCTCTTTTTTGCTGTAGGTGCGCTGCATCACTATTGCCATGTCAAGCAATGGCAGCATTGCTTCTGGCACAGACATCGGGCTGCTCTTCAGCCTTAGCAGCATTTCCCTGGCAGTATTGCTGTGTAAAGTGCCAAGAATACCGCGATGACCAGTATCCATTGCAACAAACAGTGTTTGCGCTTCTTCCCCTCTAACCTCCCCCACTAAAATCCTGTCAGGGCGCATCCTCAAAGCATTCTTCAAAAGGTCATCCATTGTAACCTCAGCAACATCTCGCAGCCTTGGCTTGCTCTCCATTTGAATCCAATTGCTCCTGTCGCCCAAATCAAGCTCTAGGGTATCTTCAATGCTTATAACCCTGCTGTGGTAGGGGATGAAAGAGCTTAAAACATTCATCAATGTTGTTTTTCCACTGCCTGCCCCGCCTGTTATAATTATGTTCATGGGATCTACATTCAAACCTTCAACCATGGCCCAGAGAAATGCCGAAAGTTCCACACTCAATGTATTGTTTTCAATAAGATGGATTATTGATAGAGGAACCTTGCTGAATTTTCTGATTGTGAGGGAGTGCCCAAATGGAGTTATATAGGAAAATGTCGCATTCGCCCTGCTTCCATCGGGTAATCTTGCATCCAGCAGGGGGTGCACCTCATTGAAGTGCTTGTTAACCGTTTGGGCTATTCTCAGTATTAAATCGAAAACAAAGCCGTGCTCTTCCACAACAACATTTGTCTTGCACATGCCATGGCGCCTGTGGAAAACGAATACATTTCTGTCATAGCCGTTTATCATTATTTCCTCAAGCCAGCCATCAGACATCATTTCAGCTATTTCGCGATAGCCAATGCTCTTGTTTAGGACGTATTCAACGAACTGCTTTGGTTTAGGTACACCCAGCTGCTTAACAAGACCAAAAAAACCTACTTTAATCTCCTCAAGGTCCTTCGGCATGGACGGCTTTTGCACCAATGTTTTCATGTCAACTGGTTGAATTACTTTCTTCCTGAATTCCTCCAAAAGGGCGGATGAGCCAAAAACCTTCTGCAGCTCATTTATGCTACTCTTCCTCAAAATGACCTTAATGAACGCATCAGCAAGCTTTTTATCCTTTTCAGAAAAAGAGGGCTTGGAAATCTCGTAACTATTGTGGGGAAATCCTTCAAAAATCTTTATCCTGCCGTAAGATTCAAGCAGTTCGCCCTTCAAATCCTTTATGACCTCCATGCAAGAATCACAACCTTTATTATATAAAGACGATTTACATATATAAATAAGTTCTGATGAAAAGGGGTTTTGCGATGACCGCAACACAGCAGCTGCTGCAGCGGGTTCTAGAAAAAATTACTCCCAGCGAAAGGGAAAAGCAAAGGGAGAGGGAGCTGGCTGAAAGGGTAATAAAGCAGATTGAGGAGAGCGAGGGAAAGCACGTTGCGGTGCAACTTTGCGGGAGCATTGCAAGGGACACGCACCTTAAGGGAGATAACGACTTGGATATATTCGTGCTTTTTCCCAGCAAATTGAGCAGAAAAGAGTTTGAAAAAGAAGGGCTTAGGATTGGAAAAAAGGTTTTTAGGGGTCGACAATGGGAGAAGGCATTCTCAGAGCATCCTTATATTCGCGGTATTATTGAAGGCTTCAACGTTGAGATTGTGCCCTCTTA
>JAFCCK010000011.1:0-12988 GCA_017610245.1 Candidatus Iainarchaeum sp. | reverse complement strand
TTTGCAGGGGAAATTGACGGAAACGCACCGAAAAGAAATCAGGCTGCTTAGGCAGTTTTTGAAGGGAATAAAGGCTTACGGGGCTGATATCAAGGCAAGCAGTGTTCCTGGATATGTTGTTGAATTGCTGGTGCTGAATTATGGCTCATTCATGAATTCGCTGAAAGCAATCGCATCCTGGAAGCAGGGGCAAGTGGTTGATTTGGAGAAACACTATGACGAGAAAGAAGCAAGAAAGCGGTTTGAGGGCGCTCCCTTGATTGTGATTGACCCTGTTGACAAGAACAGGAATGTGGCAGCTGCTCTCTCCTTAAACCAGTTCAGTAGGATTGTTGCAGCAGCAAGGGCATTCCTCAGGAGCCCTAGCGAAAAGTTCTTTTTCAGGAGAAGGGAGAAGCCCTGGAGTGTTGCAAGGCTTAAGAAAATGCTGCAGAAGAAGGAATTGGTGGCTGTTAAGCTTGGCTACCCAAAGGAAGCATTGCCTGATGTTGTGTGGGGGCAGATTCAGAGGCTCGCGAGGAAAATTGAAAAACAGCTGCTGCTGAATGAATTCAGGGCGATGAGGAGCGAAGCCTGGACAGATGAGAAAAGTGTAATAGTAATGGTTTTTGAGGTTGAGAGTACCGTACTACAAAAAACAACAAAGAAGATTGGACCATTTGTAACAGACGAGAAAAACAGCAGGGCATTTCTTGAAAAGCACAAGAGGATTATTGCAGGGCCGAGGATAGAGCAAGGGAGATGGGTGATAGAGGTGCCGAGAAAATATACGCGGATTGAAAATCTCCTCCGGGACTTCCTGCGGAAAGAGAAGGGGGTTGAAAAGCGGCTGCTGCGAAAGGCAATAAATAAATTGTGCCGCGTACTGCAGGAAAAGGATTTGATAGGGCTGTTCAAGCAGAACAGGGAATTTGCGGAATTTCTGAGTGGGTATTTGAGGGGGGATGAGGAATTCCTCTGAGATATTTCAAGAGGACACTAGGGCGCGCAATGGAGGCTTACCAGAATAGCTCTTTTAAAATGAGGCACACCCCCACTGAAAAGCTCGCTGATGAACTGATTCAAATCCGCCTTAACAGGAACAGACCGCCATACAAAGGGAAATATGGTCTTGAGGAAAAGTTCCGTAAGCGTCAGGAAAGAATATGGAGGGAGATTCTGAGGAGGCACGATGAAGCAGTATTAAAGGGAAAAGAGCACCTCCTTGGCGGCTGGCCAACACCACCGGGTAAAAGAATTCCAAAAAAAGAGTTATAGTTTTTTGATTATTTTGTAGAGGTATATGTGGTCGCAGTAGCTGCCGTCCTTGAGCTTTGCGCCCTTGGGGAGAACACCCCACTCTCTAAAGCCGAATTTTTCGTGTAGTTTTCTGCTTCTTGGATTCTTTGAAAAATAGCTTGACCCTATTATCCTAAATTTTGTCTTTGTTCTGGCAAGCTGCAGCATTCTTTTCATCAGCCTTGAGCCAATGCCCAAGCCAGTGAATCTTTCACGTAAGGCAATGGCAAATTTACCGATGTGCTCACAGGATTCATAATTAGTCGGTTCTATGTTTGCGTCCCCAACTATCCTTCCATCAACCTCTACAAACAAAAGTAGCCCGTTTCTCTGCCTCATGTGCTTTAGCCATTTGGCCAAAAAGTGTTTTTCTGAAGCAAGTGTTTCATGCCTTCTCCTGCCAAGGAATTCAGCCTCATCGCGAAGCTCATTGATGAAACTCATTGCCTCCTTTGCATCGCCCATTTTCGGGAAGCGGAATAGCACTTCAAGCTTTTTGCCATCCTTGCCTTTGATGGCAAATCTTTCAACAACCTGCCCTGGTTTCATTTCGCTACCCCTCAAACTATTTTTCTTTTCCCGAGGCTTTTCTTTTTCGTAAAAAGAAAAGGTTCAGCGGGCCCGGAGGGACTCGAACCCCCAACCTATTGGTTTCTCCTTCGCGATTGAACCCGAAGCCAATTGCGCTTCCGATTACGCCACGGGCCCTACTGTAAAGAATTATTAATTTAAGAATGGAATTAAATATATTAGTATGGATAAAAAGAAGATTATAGAATTATACAACAGGGTTCAAGCTGTCCCTTATTATTGTTTAGAATACAGGGAACCCGATTTACTGTTGAAAAAGAATAAGGGGAGCTGCAGCGAGAAGCACCTCTTTCTTGGGAAGGAATTCGAAAAGCTTGGAGTGGATGTTAAATATGTGCTGATTAGGTTTGATTGGAATGATTTGCCAATTCCAAAAGAAATAATTGAGAAGAAGGGCAGTCCTGTTGGCTGGCACCTGGCATTGAAAATAAAGGTTGCCAGGAAATGGATTTATGTTGATGCAACTTGGGACCCAGCATTGGAAAAGGCAGGCTTTCCAATTACGAAAGATTGGAATGGTTGCTCAGATACAAAATTTGCCTTTCCCCTGAAGCAGGTAATAGAACTGGATGAAAGACCACCAAAGCAGGTTGAGAGGCATGAGGACAGGAAATTTTACGATTCTTTGAATGACTGGTTGGAATCACAGAGGATGCAGGGAAGAGGCGCGTAGCTTTTTAATGTTTGCGCTAGACAATTTCTTAACCTAATTATTGCCGGGGAATGAAAATGAAGGTTTGCAGCACATGTAACAAGGAAGTTACAAATGATTACGTTGAATTTAAATGTCCAAAATGCGGGAAATCAAGGATTGTTAGATGCGAGAATTGTAGGAAGAGCGCGAAGACATATGAGTGCAAGGAATGCAATTTTGTTGGGCCGTAGGTGAAAAATGTTATTTAGTCAAAATTTAGAAATGAAATTGAGGGAAGTACTCAAGAAACCGTAGGTGTCTTGAATGGGTAAAACAATGGTTATTTACAGGGTTACGCCCCGCTATATGGGAAAGCTGGAGGAAACAATCAAGCAGGTTGAGGGGCTGAAGGCTGGGCAAGTGGTTGATGTTAAGAAGGAGCCTATCGGATTTGGCGTAACAGTGCTAAAAGTGGGTGTTATTGTTGCGGAAAAGGAAGAGGGGGCAATTGAAAAGGTAACAGCAGAGCTTAATTCTTTGGAGCTTGTAGAAGAGGCAGAGCAACAGGAAATGACCCTGGTGTAGGAATTAACTTATACATAACTAATGGCTGTTTCCGCTCCATTTTAATTAATTTTTTCCCACTAATTGTTGGGGGAAGGGAATTGATTAAGAGCATTGAATTGCAGAACTGGAAAACGCATTTGAATAGCAGATTTGATTTTAGTAAGGGAACAAATGTTCTAGTTGGGGCAATGGGCTCTGGAAAGACAAGCGTAATGGATGCAATTTGCTTTGCCCTCTTTGGCACTTTCCCAGCCTTGCAGCAACGCAGGATTGTACTGCCGGAAATACTGATGGCAAGGCCAAACCAAGCCGAGCAGGCCACTGTAAAACTTGTTTTTGACTATGATGGGAAGGAATTCGGGGTTGAGAGGATAATAAAGGAGAAGGGGAGTAGTGAAGCAAGGCTTTTTATTGATGGGAAATTCGTTGCTGGACCAAAGCCCGGCGATGTTAATGCGGCTGTGGAGAGAGGCATTGAGATAAGCTATAATCTTTTCAGCAGGGCTGTTTATTCTGAGCAGAATCAGATTGATTATTTCCTAAGGCTTTCCCCAGGACAGAGGAAGGAGCGTTTTGATGAATTGCTTGAATTGGACAAGTATGAAACTGTTAGGGGAAATGCTGTAAGTGCGTTGAACAGACTGCGTGGAATGGCTGAGGATAGAAGGAAATTGTTGCGTGAGCTAGAGAAAGACGGCATGGGAAAAGAGTTGAAGGAATTGGGAAAGAAAGCTGGGGAAAAGGAAAAACTGCTTGTTGAACTGAAAAATGCAATGGAAAGGAAGAGAAAGGGGTTCGAGCTCTTGAAAAAGCAGGTTAAGGGGCTTGAGGAAAAGGAAAAGCGCTTTAATGAGTTGAATGAGGTTGTTACAAAAAACCAATATTTGGCAGAAAAGTTGGAGAAAGAGGTGAAAGAGGGAGAAGGGCAATTAAAGGGGCTAACAGCAGAGGCTGTTGAAAAAGACATTGAAGAGAAACAGGGCAGGTTGAAGGGCATTGAGAAAGAGATTGCAGAGATTGAAAAAAGCGAAAAAGAGCTGATTGAGAAAGCAAGCGCTGCGAAACAGGAGATAAGGGGAAATGAATTGAAGATAATTGAGATAGGAAAGCAGACAAAAGAGGTTGAAGCTGCTGGGGCAAACTGCCCGGTATGCAAAAGCCCATTGGATGAGAATAAGAAGGGGAAGATTGCTGCAGAAAACAAGCAAAGCATTGAGGCGTTGCAAGTAAAGAACAAGCGTCTTTCTGTAAAAATTGCTGAAATGGACAAAGAAAGGATTGAGATGGAGAAAGAGGCAGAAGAGAGAAAGCGGAAAAGAGTAAAAGTGGAGGAAGAGCTAATTGAACTGAACAAGTTGCTTGAATTGAGCAAAAAGATTGGGGAGCAAAGGAAGCAGCTTGCTCAGCTAAAGAAAGGGATGGAAAAGGCAAGAAAAGAAATTGCAGAACTTGGCTTTGACGAGGCAAAGGCAAAGAAGGCAAGGGAAACTTTGGTTAGGCAAGAGGCTGAAATAGAGGCAAACAAAAAAGAGCAGTTGAATGTTGGGGAAATTTTAAAGAACATTGAAGGGGAGATTGAGAAAGCGGAAAAGCGGCTGGAGCAAATAAAGCAATTCAAAGAGTCTGTTAAAGCAATAGAAGAAAATAGCGAAAAGCTGCAGCTGTTTGTGAATGGCTTGAGGGAAACCCAAGCGCAACTGAGGGAAAGCCTGATAGAAACCATTAATGAGGCAATGGACAGTATCTGGCAGAAAATTTATCCCTACGCAGATTATAGCAGCGCGAAAATGGCTGTTGAGAAAGGAAACTATGAATTGGCTGTTAGGGACAGCAGTGGAAAGTGGGTAAGGGTTGAGGGCATTTTGAGCGGTGGGGAAAGGTCGGCAGCCGCTATCTGCATAAGAATTGCTTTCTCCCTCGTTTTGACAAGGAATCTTTCCTGGATAATTCTGGATGAGCCCACCCACAACCTTGACACCGCTGCAGTAAGCTCCTTAAGCAGAATGATGAGGGAAAATCTGCCAGAACTGATAGAACAGATTTTTGTGATAACCCATGACAAGGAGATGGAAAAGGCAGCTTCCGGCAGCCTCTACCTCCTTAAAAGAAACAAGGCAATAGATGAGCCCACGGCAATTGCTCCAATAGCCTTGGAAGGTTAGGTGGAGCGCTCCGCCATTTTCCTTACAATAAATCCCGCAATCAAGTTTCTGTCGGTTTTTGAGAACGGCAATTTAAATGAATCCAACAGTTTCTTGTTTTGCGCAAAGTCCTTTGAAACCTTTTCTGGAAAAAGTTTTATGAAATTCTCTGCCCTTAACTTTATTGCCTTTGGAACTGCTTTTCCCATTAAAACCACTAACTCAACTCAATTCTTACTGTTTTGCCGTTTGGGAATCTCCTCAAAATAGACAAGGGCAAAACCTTTTCGGCAAACTCTTGCTTAGCTAACTCTGAGGGAGAGCTCTCGCCTGATGGTTTTACCAAGGGCGGCGCCCCTAAAGCCAGCTGCAAAGCCCTCGCAGAAATTATTCTAGCCCTTTCAAACCTTGTGAGTTTCTCCATGGAAACACCTGCAAAAAAAGAGAATTGCTATAATTAATAGAGGGAAGCAAGATTTAAAAATGGTTCTAATGCCGGGGTTTTTTGATGGGAGAGATAAGTAGCGGTATTTTCTCCCTCTCAGAGAACTCTTTTGCCAGAGACATTGGCTCTGTTGTTTTTATGAAAGCGACCGCTTTTTCTGCGTGAATCATCCTGCCATTACGCTTTTCCAAAAGTTCGCTAAAACGCTGCAATGTTGAGGCTTTGATTGCTTCAATGCTGTTTGCGAGCTCTTTTGAGAAGAAGCTACTTTTTGGGTTTGTTAAGTGTAGTGGAATAGAACAATACAGCTGCTTTGCTGTTTGGTGTAAAAGCTTTTTGAAGAGGAAATCAAGGTTTTCTGAAAGAATATTATTTGCAAGAAGCCTATACTTCTGGAGGGCGTTTTTCTCTTCCTCTGCTAAGCGCTTTGAGAGAGAAACAACGTAGTGGTTCATTTTCCTTAATTCAGCTGAAAGGAAGGATTCTCTTTTAAGGCAAAACCAGTGCAATTTTGCTTCATCCATTAGCTCGAGCTTCCTCTTTTTGCAAAGGTTTAATGCATCGCACAAAAAAAGCTCTGCCTTCTGCTTTCTGTGAAAAGGTCCAACTGGAATATAGTTGAGGTAGAACTCTTTCTTTAGCCTTGCCCTGTTTTCCTTTAGGAAACTTTTGCTGTGGAATTCTTCCGCATATCCTGGCATTATTGATTCGAAATAAAAGGCCTCTGAGAGGAAGCTTCCAACAACAGTGGAACTGGGCAGAATGTTTCTTTCAAAAACACTACTTGGTTTACAGCAGCCGCAATCAATTGAATCGAAGCCAAGGTTGTAAAAGGGTCGTGTTAAGAGCAACGGCCATAGCTGCGAGAAATCCATCTCAATCATGCCAAAGCACTTTGGGCTTTTGCTTGTTTCGCTTGAGATTGTTTCTCTGTTATTTTTAGGAAGTGCGCTGTTGTTCTTGAAGAAAATGTTTTCCAGAAGGGTTTCAAGCTGGAGGAAACTATTTCCTGGAATGCTTTCAACAGGCAGTTTTAGTATTCTGGAAAGTGCCATGCTTTGAATGAATGAATGGGCTGTTTTCCTGTTCTGCGTTAAAAGCTGTTTTATGGTTTCGGGCAGTGTCTCTGCTATTGATTCTATTCTTGTATCTGGAAAAGCATCCTTATTTGATTTCACGGGCTCCCCCTGAAAGAAACAGAATGAATCAAAGTAGCTCCAATCGCGTTCCAGCAAAAACTGCCTTTCCGGCTCAATTAAAGAAGGTCTTTGACCAAATGCCTCTAGGCAGAGGTTTGCCAGGCACTTTAAATCTTTGAATGTTGAAGCTGTTACTTGGAAGGCATTGGACTTTTCCCTTACCTTAAATTTTTGCGGATTGTAATTGCTTAGAATGCTACTGAGCTCCCTTAGTGGCATTTTTTTCTCCAAGAAAAAGGAGGGAAAAAGGGGGAAGCTTTTTGTTCTCTTTTCCTTGTTGTTAGAGAACTCTAGTACAATCCTCCTTTTTTCCTCAAAGTAGTGCGCCTTTGTGAGGTGCAACGTGTTGGGAGTCATGAGACTGTAAAAAGGAGGATTTTGGGGTTTTTAAACAGGGGAGAAAGAGAGTGGATTTCCGGTGTTTTTTTAAGGGGAGAAATTTCCGCTATTCCAACAGCTCCTTTGTTTCAGCATCCTTCTTCTCGCTCTTTTCCTCAAACTGCAAAGCTGCCTTTTCCAGTGAAATTTCATGCTTTGATTCCTGGCTTTTCCTCTCCCTAACCTTGAAAAATAGGGGGTAGTGGGTTGCTTCCCCTACGATGAGTGCTTCTCCAACTCTCAAGGAAGTAATCATTTCAAGGCTCTTGCTGTCAAGCCCTTCACTACTTTCTCCAATGTGCTTCAAATCATAAGGGTTTGTGATGCGCAGAATTATATGGGTATTACATTGGGAGAGGGCAGTAGTGTCAAGCTGCACTGGCCTTTGGGAAACAAGGCAGAGGGAAGCACCAAACTTTCTGCCCTCACGAGCAATCGTCCTAATGATTGAGCGGCTTATTGCAGCTTCCTTGCTCGCCTTTTCTGGAACGAATTGATGGGCTTCCTCCAAAACAAGCATAAATGGCGGAATAGTTTTGTTTCGCCTCTCATAGAAAAGCCTCTGAGCGAAATAGCTTACAATAATCTGCTTTTTTCTCACATTAATCAAATCACTCAAATCAATTACTGTGAGATTCCCCGGCTTCAACAAATCATAAATGCTTGGGCTGTCGGTTTTTCCGAAAATGCCCAATTCAATCAAATCGTGAATCCAGCTGCCCAAAGCTGCCTTGGTGTTCTCCTTTATCCCCGTGCTCCCATTTACCGCATCCAAAAGGTCGTGCAAATCAAACGGACCCAGTCCATTCTTCATTTCATCCTTTAGCTTTGAAATTATTTTTCCTAAATCCCTTTTCTGCGCGCCGCTCAACCCCGGAATTATTCCAGCGAGAATTCCTACGCTCAGCTTTGGGACACCAATCTGTATATCCCTGGCTTTCACCATTCTCTTTTTGCTGCTGTAGTCCTTCTTTGCCTTGTCAGCTGCAGGCTCGGCAAAGCAGCTGTATTCTCCGTGTGGATCCAAAACAATTGTTGCTATTCTCCCTGCCTCCTTTTTTCGCTCTAGAATCTCTTCTAGCAATACCGATACCAAATAGCTCTTACCAGCTCCACTCAATGCAAGAATTGCAAGGTGCTTTTTAAGCAGCGAGGAAAGGTTTAGTGTAACTGGCAAATTATGGTATTCAACATTTCCCAGCATAAGACCGCTTTTTATATCAAAGTTGAGGAATCTCTGCAAGTTGGGATTTGCTGCAATCCTCACTTTTGTTCCAGGGCTTGGTGGGTAAGTGGCTCTCTTTGTAATTTTTTCAGAAAACACCCCCAAGGGCCTTGTCTTGGCAATGAGATACTCCCATTCAGCAGTGGGAAACTGCTCAAAGAGGGCTGCTCCATTGCTTTCGAACTCCTTCACTGAATCGGCCCTCTCAAAATAGCGGTTTGTTTTTATTACGTCTGTAACAAGCGCAATCATTGTTCCCTCAGAATAATCCATTTCAACAAACTGGCCCCTGTGCACTATTCCCTTTGTTACAACAAAGTCAACGCTACTCGGGCTGGGACTTTCAAGCTTGCTTATTACTGTTCCGATTTCCTCTTTCTCAGCCATCTAGATTCACTTCCTCAAATATTTCCTCCAGAACAATTTTTAGAATGGTCTATAGTCCCGCCTCATTTTAATCCTGATGTTCTTTCCGAGCTTGTCAAGAATTTTTTCATAAACCAGATTGATTTCATCCGGCTTCAATCGAGCGTGCAAGTCTGCTTCAATCAACACGCTGGGATAGGCGTATTCGCGATGCAAGCAGGAGAGGGCATAGGTCAGTGAAGCGATTTTGTCAACATGCTTTGAGAGGTCTCCAGTATTATGCAAAAATTCAATTCGCAAAGGTCTGTCGAATTCGCACGGCTTAAGGTAGAAAGCATGGATGCTCTTGCTCCACTTTCCACCGAAATCAGAGAGGATGGGATGCGGTTTGCCGGAAACTCCACTATAGGAGAAAGCCATGCTCCTCTCCCCTATTTTGAGGAGATAGTCCAAAAGGATTGTATCATAGCAGTCATCTAATGCTTTTGGATTAAGACCATTTTCAAGCACTTTTTCCTGCAATATTGTGCGGAAGCGGCTTCCTCTGCTGTCCTCAACGCATGCAACAAGCTCGCAGCGTTTTTCTGCAGCGGTTTCATAAAGCGATTGAAATTCTTCGATAAGGTTGCGATAAAAATCCAGAATATTGCTGTCGCTCCTTGGCTTGTCGGCATACTGCGGAACAATGCTTCCATCCAAAAAGCAGTAGCTGGGGGAGTGCTTTTCAATGATGCCGCGGGCCATTTTCACTTCTCTCAGGAGCCGCTGCAGGCTTTTGCTCACTTGGAACTCATCGGCTTCCAACGAGCGGTTTGTGAGGCTGGGCTCTGGGAAGGAATAGAATGATGGGAAATATTGGGCGTTTTCAAGCTTTCCCCACTTGTAGGAGAACAACACCCCTACACACCTCACAAGCACGAGATCAAGAGCAAGCATATCCTTTCCAACAAAGCCGCTGTCCACTCCCGCAATTGTTTCGTTCAATTCCGCCTTTTCAACAGGAAAAACAAGCTTTTGCTCGAGCAGCTCCTTTCCATCCGCTTTAATTTGCTTCTTTGCAAGGGGGGTAATTGATTCAATCGCCTGCCTCCTGCTGCTGTCTGTGCTGCGAATGCTGTTTACTGCCTCATTAATAATGCCTGTTAGGTTCATCGGTATAATTGTTAGGAAAAGCGGTTTAAAAAGTTTGGGAGAGAGTGGATTTCCGGTATTATCGCTTCCTCGTTACATGGATAACCAAATCCGCATACTCGCGCTTATCGTGCCTTTTTGGGATTGTTTTTGTTTCTACAGTTATATCTGGCCTTTGTGAAAGCTCCTGAACCATTGCCAGGGCTTCTGCCTTATCGAAGACCTGTATACTTCTCCTGAAAATATAAGGTATTACTGTGAAAAGCTCTCCACCCCTAACCAACCTGGCTATAGAGTTTTCTATAGAATGCTTTACAAGCTCCTTGGGCAAATGGTAGTCCTCGCCATGGCAATCATAGATTATATGGTACTTGCCGCCATGTTTAGATGTTAGCCCAATGCCTCTTATGGTTTTGTCTATGAGTGGCCTGTTTTCTGCCGTGTAAGAATTAGACACACTTATGGCTGTAGTAACTATTTTCTCTGGGGCCATTCTTTTCACGGCAGCAGCTATATTCCCAATGCCTGCCCCCTTGTCCAGAACCCTTATTTTTCCTTTCCCTCTGGTAATTCTTCTTTGAATCGAATCTCTTAGCCCTTCGTAAAAAGGGGCCTGCGAAAAAGCCCTATCATTTTTGTAGGGTAGCCAGTGCTTTCCAGCGTCAGCCTTTCTCGCATACCTAACAGCCCTTGTCAGCATTTGCCTTGCTGCAGAACCCTTTTTTCTCAGCTCTGCCGGTATGTTTCTCTTCTGCGGTGGGTTTTTGGGCATGTTAATATAAACGACAGGGAATATATAATAAATTTTCCCCTCTTTACAGAAAAGAATTTAAACAATCCATGCCTACTTTTATTGAAGCTTTTTTGAGGGAGAAAATGAAGAAGGCAGTGTTCCAGTTGCATACTATTGTGAACCCCTGGAAGCCGCCCTTCCACAAGAAAATTGAGGCTGAAGAGATCGAGGTTAGAGAAGGGCAGGGATTTGATTCAATGGAGAAGGTTGATGGGAAGATTTTTAGGTTGGTAAAATGTAATTCTGACCGCTGCTTGGTTGGATTCAGTGAGAAATTTACGCTCAAGGGGCATGTGCACCCCAGCAATAGGGAAGTTTGGGTTGGAAAAGAGCCTGTTTCTTTTACTTACCTCTGGGGCGAGGATGGTATAACAAAGAAGCTGTCTGTGAAGAATATTATTGAGGGATAAGGAGGCTATTTGCCCCTGAGGACTCTCTTCAAATCGATTTCTGTTTCCTCTGCATTGACGTATTTGCTGTTGCATCTTTCTTGTGCACACAGGCTCATGTAGCGCTTGCAGAAGCATCTACCGCCTGCCTGCTTCAGGTGCCTGCATTCCTCCCAGTGGAAGTGCTTTTGCTGAGCGGCTTGTTCCAATTCGGCTGAGAAATCGATTACGCGCTTTACTTCCTGCTTTATTTGCTGCCGGTTTTTGTTTATCAGAGCAGTTCTTCTCCGAGCCTCTGCGACAAGACCTGTTAAAGGCATGCCTAAATAAAGGTAATAAGTTAAATAAAAATGTTTTGGTTTCTGGGCATTAACTAATTTTTTGTTCAATTTGGGTAATTTTTGCAAAAAAGCGAAACATTTTTAATACTTATATGAAACTACTTTCATATGAAATCTGTTTCAGTACCCTATCACCTCTGTTTGGAAACGCTTGGGAATGAGTTGAGGATAAGGATAATTGAATCTTTGCGGGAAAATCCGAAAACAGTTGGGGAGTTAGCCAGGGAGCTGAATGCTGAGCAGAGCAGGCTTTCGCACAGCTTGCGCGCTTTGAAGCAGTGCAATTTTGTTGGAAGCAAGGTTAAGGGAAAAGAGCGCGTGTACTCGCTTACGGAATCCTTTGTTAAGGAAATGCCCAAGAGCAAAGATTTGTTCGAGGCGCTGGAGAAGCATTTTAGGAAATTTGGGTGCGAGTGCTGGAGGGGGAGAAAATGAGGAGAATTTATCTTGATCATGCAGCCACGACTCCCCTAGATGAGAGGGTGCTGCGCGAAATGCTCCCTTATTTCTCGGCAAAGTTTGGTAATGCCTCCTCTCTGCATTCTTTTGGAATAGAGGCGAGGGAGGCAATTGAAAAGGCAAGGGAAAAGGTTGCAAAGGTAATTAATGCAGAACCAGGAGAAATTGTTTTCAATAGCGGCGGCACTGAAGGAGATAATACTGCTCTGAAGGGGGTTGCCTATGCGAACAAAAAAAAGGGCAACCATTTAATTACAACTAAAATTGAGCACCACGCTGTTGAAAGAACGGCTGAGCAGCTGGAGAAAGAGGGGTTTGAAGCAACTTTTTTGGGTGTAGATAAGGAAGGTTTCATTGATTTGAATGAGCTCAAGGGAACAATTGGTGAGAAAACTGTGCTGATTAGTGTGATGCACGCGAACAATGAGATTGGGACAATAGAGCCCATAAAGGAGATTGGAGAAATTTGCAAAAGCAAGGGGGTTGTGTTTCATAGCGATGCAGTGCAGAGCATGGGAAAAGAGAAGATTGATGTGAAGAAAATTAATGTTGATTTGCTTTCAGCCTCGGGACATAAATTTTATGGTCCAAAGGGAGTGGGCTTTATGTACGTTAGGAAAGGCACAAAAATAGAGCCACTTGTGAGAGGTGGTGGTCACGAGAAAGGAATGAGAAGCGGCACAGAGAATGTTCCTGGAATTGTTGGGCTGGCGAAAGCACTGGAGCTTGCGGAGAAGGAAATGGAACAGGAAAGTGCAAGGGAGCGGAAGCTTGCGAAAAGGCTTGTGAAGGGGGCATTGGAGATGAAGGGCAGCTGGCTTAATGGTCCCCCTATTGGAGAGAAGAGGCTGAGCAATAATGTGAATCTGGGCTTTGATTTTGTTGAGGGGGAATCGATGGTGCTGATGCTTGATGATAAGGGAATCGCATCTAGTACTGGTTCTGCCTGTTCCACCAAGGATTTGACGCCAAGTCATGTATTGCTTTCAATTGGATTGAAACCATGGCAGGCGCACGGCTCCTTGAGGCTTACATTGGGCAGGGGAACAAA
>JAFCCK010000148.1 GCA_017610245.1 Candidatus Iainarchaeum sp. | reverse complement strand
ATATTTATAGGGGGCAATCGGTTGAAGGCAGTAGTGTTGGCAGCAGGAAAGGGCATAAGGCTCCGTCCGCTTACAAAAAAAAAGCCAAAGGCACTGATTGAGTTGCAGGGCAGGGCATTGATTGAATGGGTTTTGGATTCATTGAAGGAGGGGGGCATTAAGGAGACAGCTATTGTAGTGGGGCATCTAGGGGAAATGATTGAGGAAAAGCTTGGAAATGAGTCTAATGGAATGCCGCTTACTTACCTTCCACAGGGAGAACAGCTCGGCACTGCCCATGCCATCGCTGTTGCAGAGGCATTTGTTGCTGGGAAGGACTTCATCTGCACTTACGCTGATGTGATAGCAGGGGGCAATATTTTCAAGGAGTTGATTGAACGCTTTGGGGAAAAGAAAGGGAGCGTTTTTGCCGAGGCGGTTGAAAAAATGGAGAGAAAATTTGATGCGGTTATTGTTGGGAGAACTGTTAGGGACCCTTGGCGTTTCGGAGTTTTGAAAGTGCAAGGGGACAAAGTAGTGGACATAATTGAAAAGCCTACTGTTGGGCAAGAACCAAGCAACATCATCAATGCGGGCATTTACTGGTTCTCCTCGAAAATATTTGAGGTTATAAAGAGAACTGGAAAAAGTATAAGGGGCGAATATGAAATAACAGATTCTTTGCGAGAACTGGCAAAGGCAGGAAGGGTTGGCTTTGTTCCATACAAGGGAAGATGCATTGACATCAGCAGCACAGAGGATTTGAAGGAAGCTGAACAATTGTTGAAGGAGGGAAAAAAGTGAAGTTTTACCAGGCTTTTTTTGGGTTGCTGGGAGTGGGAATGGGTCTTATATATGCTGCCCTAAATTTTTTCATTCACGCGATTGCAAACACGGCAATGCTTTTCTTGGGGATTGCTTTGCTACTGCTTGATGCATTTGCATTCCTTGTGTGGTTTGTTAACTGGCGGTACTATCCAGAATAATTCACAGCTTTATTCTAACCTTTTGGCCGGGTTTGAGCAAAAGCGCCTTTGTTTTGAGCACGCTCCTTTCTATCCTCTGCTTGAATTCAGCAGGGTCTTGCTGAATCACCTTGAATGTATTGAAGTGCATTGGAATCACATATTTTGGCTTCATTGTTTTAACTGCCCTAACTGCATCGACACAATCCATGGTGTAAGTGCCACCTATCGGCAGCAACGCAACATCTGGCTTTATTTCGTTGAAACCATTCATCAAACCAGTGTCACCGGCATGAAACACGCTCTCTTTTTCGCAGGCAAGCAAAAAGCTCAATGGGTAGAATGCTGTTGGATGGTGCGCAGGCAAAGCCGTTATGCTCATGTTCCTCAAAGTAATCTCTTGGTTCATTTTTATTGAGAACTTAAATCTGCTTGGGATTGACAGGTCCTGCAGAATGTGGTCATGCGCCACTACACTGCAATTCTCTCTTGCCACAATATCCTCTACTGCTGCCTTGTCAAAGTGGTCGAAGTGCTCGTGCGTTATAAGAATTGTCGCAATATCTTTGAGGTCTTTGCTGGCTATGCTACACTTTATTAATCGCTCGAAATCATTGTTTTTGTTGCAGTCGATAAAGGGATCTATTAGTACATTTCTCTGTGGAAAACCCACCCTAAAAAAAGAATGACCAAAATACTGTACCTCAACCATAGCGGGTTCCCATAAATAACCTATCAAGGAAGGGCATTTAAAGTGCTCTGTTGCTTTGTGAAAAGATTTAAATTGAATGAGGTGTTATTATATTTGTGATTTGTCTTGAACAGTAGATTGCTTATTGCATTGCTCTTTCTTTTGCTTTCAAGCATATTGGTTAATGGACAAGTTTTCCAGATTACAACCCGTATGATAGAAATAGATGTGGATGAAGGGGGCAGTGCAGAGATAACGGAAAAATTCTTTTTGGGCTTTCCAAATGAGTTTCATCTGCAAGAATTCAGAAACGAGAGTGAGAAAATCGGCGTTGACCTAGATGCTTGGCAGCAGTTCAACCCGGCCTTCAAGCCCAGTATTGGGAGGGGTGGAGAGGTAAGAGTAAGCGACATCGGCTTTGTGGAAAACGACAGCAAGTATCTGGAAATGAAGTACACGCTGAACGAGCCCCTAATGGAGAGGGAAAAGGAAACGAGCAGGATGGTAAAATTTTCTCTGAAGGGGAAATTCTTCAACAATTTTCTCGAGGGCTCTTTTTGGGTCATACCCAGCACTGTGACAATAGTTGTGGACTTGCCTTTGCAGGTGGAGATAGAACAGCCGGTTAAGCCAGAGGCAAATGTTTCAGGCAACAGAATAGTATGGACTGGCTATAAGAGTACAAATGTCTTGTCATTGAAATACATCCTCTGGAAGCAGATTGCCTCCTTCAATCTAAATGAGATTGTGGACAACCTTAACAAGAGCGGGGCATTGCCTTTGTTGGTTATAGGAATAGCGCTGTTTGCATTCGCTGTTTTGTGGAAAAGAAAGGCAATAGCAGCAAAAATAGAGGCATACATAACAGAGCACAGCAATCTCTCAGGTGTGGAAGAAGAAGAATAGCCTAAATTAACTAATTTTAGTTAAATAGTTATGTTTAAATACAAGATTTTGACTAATATTTATA
>JAFCCK010000147.1 GCA_017610245.1 Candidatus Iainarchaeum sp. | reverse complement strand
GCAAAATTGCTGGGATTGTAAGGAAATCTGGCGGGTTTAAAGCTGATGGCGATAAGCCAATAATGATTGGGCAGATTCAGCTGCTGAAAGTAAAAGATTTTGAAAAAGCAAAAAAAGCAATAATGGAAAAGAAGAAAGAGCTGCTGGAGAAGGCAAATGCATTTGACCCTGTGCTAGTGAAGTTTGGTGGGGGGGCACGCGACATTGAGCTAAGGGAAGTGGAAAGTGAGAGGGGAAAGATGCTGGTTGTGCATCTGCTTGTTGATGTTAGGGATGCAATGGGAGCAAATGCCGTGAATGGAATGGTTGAGGTGCTTGCAGCAGAAATGGCTAAAATCGCTGCTGGGGAACAGAGACTATTTATTATTTCAAATTTGGCAATTTACAGGAAAGCGAGGGCAAAGGCTGTTTTTAGTGCAAAGGCATTGGAAGAGAGCTTTAAGGGAAAAATTGAAATGGAAGGGAATGAGATAATTGAAAGGATTTTGGATGTTTATGCGCTTGCAGCTGCCGACCCTTTCAGGGCAACAACTCACAATAAGGGAATAATGAATGCGATTGATGCTGTTGCTGTTGCTACTGGGCAGGATTGGAGGGCATTGGAATCGGGGGCGCACAGTTTTGCGGCATACAAGAGGGGCTATTCCCCACTTACAAAATATTATAAAAATGGGGAAGGAAACCTTGTGGGGGAGATAGAATTGCCGATTGCTGTTGGATTGGTAGGAGGGGCAGTAAAAACAAGCCCTGTGGCAGGGGTTGCGATAAAAATATTGGGAGTGAAGAGCGCGCAAGAATTAGCGGAAATAATGGCTTCTGTTGGCTTGGCAGAAAATTTGGGCAGCTTAAGGGAGATTGCTGTTAGGGGCATTAGACACGGGCACATGGAGCTACATGCAAAAAATATTGCAGTTATTGCAGGAGCCAAGGGAAAGGAGATTGATGCTGTTGCTGAGAAAATTTCAAAGGAAGGCAATATAAGGGTTGACAGGGCAAAAGAGGTGTTGGAGGAATTGAGGAAATGACTGGAATAGTTGCTTATGGAGCATATGTCCCCATAAACCGGATAAAGGTGGAGGAAATTGCAGCTGTGTGGGGAAAGGACGGGAAGGCTGTTGCTGCAGGACTGAACGTAAAGGAGAAGGCTGTTGCTGGGTTTGATGAGGATGCTTGTACTATTGCCGTTGAGGCGGCGAGGAACGCTATTAAGGATTTCGGGATTGATGCGCAAAAAATCGGGGCAATATATGTTGGAAGTGAATCGCATCCTTATGCGGTTAAGCCCACAGCTTCAGTTGTTGCTGATGCAATAAATGCCGGGCCGGAGTTAACTGCTGCTGATTTGGAGTTTGCCTGCAAGGCAGGAACAGCAGGAATTCAGATGTGTATGGGTTTGGTGGAAGCGAAGATTCCAAAATGGATTGAATATGGCCTGGCTATTGGTACAGATACTGCCCAAGGCAGACCTGGAGATGCCCTGGAATACACTGCTTCTAGTGGCGGGGCAGCATTCATAATCGGGGAGAATGAGAACGAGATTATCGCCAGCATTGATGAAACATACTCTTTTACCACAGACACGCCAGATTTCTGGAGAAGGCAGCATGCGGAATTTCCAAGGCATGCCGGCAGGTTTACTGGCGAGCCAGCATACTTCAGGCACATTATGGGGGCAGCTGAGGGGATTATGGAAAAAACAGGGCTTAAGGCAGGGGATTTTGATTATGCGGTTTTCCACCAGCCCAATGGGAAGTTTCCAATCAAGGTTGCGAAAATGCTTGGCTTTGATATGGGGAAAATAGAGCAGGGACTTATTACGCCTGAGATTGGAAACACTTATAGTGGCAGTACAATGATTGGGCTTGCCTCTATTTTGGATGTGGCAAAGCCTGGGAGCAGGATACTTGCGGTAAGTTATGGAAGCGGAGCAGGAAGCGACGCATTCGTGCTTACAGCAACAAAGAATATTGAAAAAAAGAGGGCGGCTGTTGCTGTAAAGGAAATGATTAAGGAGAAGCAGTACCTGAGCTATGCGCAGTATGCCAAATTCAGGAGAAAATTGAAGAGCTTGTGATGGGAATGAGAAGCGTTAGTGTAATTGGAACCGGTGTTACAAAATTCGGGGAGCACTGGCAGGAATCATTTAGGCAGCTTATTGCAAAAGCCGGGATAATGGCACTGCAGGATTCTGGGTTAGTGGGAAAGGATATTCAGGCAATTTATGGGGGCTGCATGGCTTCTGGCAGGTTTATTGCACAGGAGCATATCGGCGCGCTTATTGCAGACCAGCTTGGGTTAAACCCAATTCCATCAACAAGGGTGGAAGCGGCCTGTGCTTCTGGTGGCGTTGCTCTTAGAAATGGTTTCCTCGCTGTTGCTTCTGGAGCCTATGATGTTGTTGCTGTTGGCGGAATTGAAAAGATGACTGAGGTAAGCGCGAGTGAAGCGGCAATTGCACTGGGAGGGGCTGGCGACCAAGAAACAGAGCTGTTCCATGGCGCTTCATTCCCTGCACTTTATGCATTGATAGCAAGAAGGCATATGCACGAGTTTGGCACAACAGAGGAGCAGTTGGCTGCTGTTGCTGTTAAGAACCACAAAAATGCGATGGAAAACCCT
>JAFCCK010000146.1 GCA_017610245.1 Candidatus Iainarchaeum sp. | reverse complement strand
GCTGCAGCCCCATTTCAATAAGGGGAGTAGCGGAAACAATTGCAAGATTGTATGGCGCTGAATTGAAGCCGCAGATAACAAACAAGTTCAGGAAGGGGGATGTAAGGCACTGCTATGCAGATATATCAAAAATCAAGAGCAAGCTTGGTTTTAATCCGAGCATTTCATTTGAGGAAGGTATGCGCGAGATAATCGAATGGAGCAGTGGTATTGAGGCAGAGGATAAGTTTGAGCAAGCAACAGACGAGCTGAAGAAAAAGGGCTTAATTTGATTGCCATGAGAATCTTCTACATAACAAGTGTCCTGGGAGACTCTGGGGGAAGCGAAATTTATGCCAGGGACCTAATTTTGGAGCTTATTAAGAGGGGGCATGAGGTAATGGTCTGCACTACAATCCCTTATGAGGTAAAGGGAGCTAAAATGGTTTATCTACCAAGGTTTGGTCATCACGCATTATGGAAATTTGAGGCTCCTTTCTTTTACAGGAGCGCTTTGAAGGCGGCAAGGGAATTTAAGCCTGATTTAATTCAATCGCACAGCAACAGCATGATGGGGCTGATTGGGCACTTGCTTAAAAGGAAGTTGGGGGTTCCGCATGTACTGCTGATTGAATTGATTAGCTCGCAGAATGTGAACCTCCACACAAAATTCATTCATTTCACTGAAAGAATTTTTTTGCCGCGGCTCAATTATGATAAGCTGGTTGTTTGGACGGAGCGAATGAAACAGCGTTTTTTGCTTCCATGGGGAATTGCAGCGAAAAAAATTTATGTGATGCCTGCCGCGCTGGACCTCGCGAACTATCCGCTGAATGTGAGCGGAGAAGCTGTAAAGAAAAGATATGGAAAGCATTTGATTACCTCAATCAAAACACTGTGGGGGACAAATGTAAAGGGTTTGGAGTATGTAGTTAGGGCAATGAAGATTGTGAGTAGAAAGCACCCAGGATGGAAGTATGTGATTTTTGGTGATGGAACCGAAAGGTATTTGCTTGATGAGTTGGTTGAAGAGCTGGGGCTGCGCGGCACTGTTATAATGGCAGGGGAGCTCCAGCCGGAAAAATGTAAAGAGGTGTGGGCAGCAACAGAGATTGCGCCGCACAGCTATGTGTATGAATTTTCCACATCCATTTCATTGCTTGAATATATGGCAATGGGCAGGGCATGTGTGGTAACTGATATCGGGAATGTGCGGAATTTTGTAGGAAACTCTGCCCTAGTTGTGAAACCATATGATGAGAAGGCGATGGCTGCCGGGATAATAAAGCTGATTGAGGATAAAAAGCTTAGGAACGGACTGGGGAAAAAGGCAAGGCAGCGCGTTGAGGAAAAGTATAGCATAAAGGCAAGCGTTGATCAGCTTGAGGAAATATACCGCAAGGTACGGAAGCAGTAAATGGCTTACTCGTGCTCTGTTGCACTTATTCCTGTCAACATTGTTCTAACAGTGGTGAAGGTCCTGTACATCCAGTACTCAATAGGGAATGCAAAAAAACGGTGCTTCCATCTCCACCGGGCGGTTTTGTGGAAAATCTTCTGTAGCAGCTTGAAGCGCTTTGTGTGCCTCTCTGCATAGCCGTCCCTGGCGTAGGGAAAAATAAAGTAAAGTGATTGCTTTACCCTCTTTCTCCATTTTTTTGAAATCCATGGAGCCGGCCTTATCGCGCCCCAGCCTTCAAGGGTTGTGGGCGCATCAAAACCGAGTTCGCAGGACAAATCATACAGCGGATTTCCAGGGTAAGGGTCGTATACGAAAAGCCTTATTTCATCATAATCCCATTTCTCCCCGTAGCATCTATCAAACAAATCAAACAGGCTTTGCCATTGCTTTTCCAAAAGTTTTTCAATTTCCTTTTTCGAAGCGTTTTTGAATTCAGGCGTAGGCAAGCCAAAGATTAGGTTAGGGGTAACTTTTATCTTGAACTTTCTCGCCCTTTCAATAAACTGCACCACTTCATCCACGGTCATCTGCTTGTTAACAAAATCCAGCACTTTCTGGCTGCCGGTTTCAGCCCCAATCTGTATATCGGTGCAGCCGCTGTCCTTTATCAGCTGCCATGTTTCATCACTAAAGGCAAGCATTTGCCTTACCCTGCCGGCGACCCTTCCCCATTTGAGGGGGAGCTTTTTTGCGATAAATTTCTTGAAGAAGTCCTTTACCCTCTCCTCCCCTACAAAAAAGTTGTCGTCCATGATTATGATGAATTCAATATTGTGCTCTTTGGAAAAGAATTCCCAGTCCTTCAGAATCCTATCGTTGGATAGGGCAGACCACCTCTGCTTGAAAACGAGCGGTTCCGCGCAATACTTGCACGAAAAGGGGCAGCCTTGGGTTGTAACATATGAGATGGCCCTCATCCCATCAAAGTTGTCAACAAAGTCCTCGATGTTGATGAGGTCGTATGGAAGTGGCGGAAAGTTGTTAATGTCTTCGAAGGGTCTGTCCTTGTTGTGGATTATCTTTCCGTCTTTTTTGAAGGACACCCCGAGAACTCCTTCAAGGCCTTTGCCAGAATATAGCCTTTCAACAACCTCCTTAAAAGTCCTCTCGCCCTGCCCCCTTATAACTATGTCGACGTATTCGCTTTCAAGAGTCTGCTGGGGGAATATGCTGGCGTGCC
>JAFCCK010000145.1 GCA_017610245.1 Candidatus Iainarchaeum sp. | reverse complement strand
TCAATGATGTTGGTCTTGAAGTTGTCCTTTGCTGAGTAGAGCTCCCATTTGTCCTTGACAAAGGTATGGCAGATGAACTTGTAATCATTGGTGCGAATCCCCTCAATCCAGCGGTGCTTAACAAGCCTCTTTCCGCCCTTTACATAGATATAGCAGTCCCTGTTCTGGAGGTCGCGCAGCAGGCTTTTGCCGTGTGTGTTGGGCCAGTTTAGTCCAAGGGAATCAGCAATCGTTGGAACAATATCAATCTGCCTGACCATCTTGTTCACTGTTTTTCCAGGAGGGAAGCCTGGCAGGCCTTTTATGAGGAGGGGGGCACGAAGCACGTCCTCGCTCAGGTCAAAGCCATGGGATTCTCTCTCCGAATACCTATAGGTGAGGTTGAGTTTCCTTAAAATATTGTAATAGAATACCACCATGTGGTTGAAATACTCCTGCGGCTTGTTGTTGGGGATTACCTCGCCATGGTCTCCAAAAAATATGACTGCAGTGTTGTCATCAACATTTTCCAGTATCTTTCCAAGGTAGTGGTCGAGGCAGGAAACAGCCCTTTCATAAGCTATCTTCCCATAGAGGGGCTTGTTGAATTCCTTTGTCATATAGCGCGGCCTGTGCAGGACATAGAAATGCAAAAGCAGGAACCAGGGTTCCTTGAAGTGCTTCTCCCGAAAGCGTTTGATGAAACTGCTGCCCCAGTCAGAATAGAGGTTGTGTTTGAAATCGCGGATGTGGAATTCGTCAAAGCCCTTGCCCAGCTTGTCCAATGGCTTAGGATAGGAGCAAATCTCTGCATACGTATTGTAGCCCTTTTCCTTCAGCGCTTCGGCAATGTTCTTTACATTAGGGGAAAGTGTCTTGTGACCCCTGGTTTCCATCTTGTGGACAAAAGAGTATTCGCCAGTTAAGATGGATGCGAAACATGGGACAGTGGAGGCTGTAGTGCCGATAACCTGTGAGAAGCCTGTGGATTCCTGCCGCAGCTTATCGATGTTCGGCGTTACAACGCGCCTGTTTTCCCCGAAGACCATGTCAGAGCGCAAACAGTCTGCAATAATCATCAGGATGTTCTTCATGCATTGCCCCCCATTCTCTTTCTTCCCCTGCGAATCTGGTTAAGCCACAGGGGGATAGGGAAGATGCTCATTATAATAAGGAGAATCAGTAGCTGGTCGATTAGCGCGAAAACCAGGATTAGGACTGATATGGTATCAATCAATCCAAAGTAATCGCCCTTGACAATAAGCTCTGGCTTTTTGTTTCCCTTTGAATGCCCTGAATGGGGCAGAAAAATCTGAATCAGGCCATTGATTTCCTCAATGAAATAAATGTTGGTGATTGTGAAGAATACAAATATGAGGTAGAGCGGATTGTTGAAGCGAAGGAATTGTCCAATGGCGATGCTGCCAAAGAGCATGTCCTTCTTGATTACGTCGAGCACTCCATCCCACCATCTGCCCCCTATTGAGGATTTCCCAGTGAGGCGGGCAAGCTCTCCATCGCAGCTGTCAAATATGCTGCTAAGCAGAGTGAGCAGGCCTGCAATGACTATGTAAATATAGTTGCCTGCAAGGAAAAAGGCGCTGGCGGCAATCGCAACCAGGAATGAAAGGGTGGTAACATCATTTGGAGAAAGGCCGCGGTTTGCGAAGAAGGCCGTGAAGTACTTTGAGAAACGCTTGTTGACATGCCTTGCAATAAGCGCTGTTGGCTTGCTTTTCTCTATCTTGTCAACCATCTGGGAAGTATACTTTTCTTTCAAAATAGCCACCAAGAAAAATTTGCTGAGAATTATTAATGCTAATAGGGAATTAATATTTAAGACTTCTCGTTGAAAGCGCTTAATTCGATGATTGTACTTGAATTATTTAAAAGGAATTCAATACAGAAAAGGTATGTTGTTAGGGGTAGACAGCTATGGCTTTCAAGCTAAAGAAGTATCTGTTGTTTTTGGCAAAAAACCCTGGAAAGGGACTGTGGTATCTGGCAAGGCCAAAAGCAGCATTGAACAGAATTCTGCCTTCCTTGGGATTGAATTACCAGTTTCCGGAATTGGAAACAATTAGCCTGTATGTGAACAGCGGCTGCAACCTCAAGTGCCTGATGTGTGATGTTGGGCAGCAAAACAGGCAGGGGATAGACATTATTAGGGGAAGCCAAAGGAATCCTTTTCTGGGATTGAATTTGCTGAAAAAGCTTCTGGATGACCCTTATATTAAGAGAAGGGCTATCAATTTCAATCTTGTGATGACAGAGCCGTTGTTGCATCCAGAGATTGGCGAGATTGTGAGGATGATAAAGAGCAAGGACCATAAGGTCAATATTACTACAAACGGCTACCTGCTGCATAAAAGGGCAAAGGAATTGATTGGCGCTGGACTGGACTCGATACAAGTCAGTTTGGACGGCCCTGAGAAAATCAATGATAAGATAAGGGGTAAGAATGGCGGCTACAAGAATGCGATAGAGGGAATCAGAATACTAAACCAGAATGGGAACACAAGAATAACCATCAACTACACCATCTCCTGCCTTAATGATTCTGAAATACTGAACTTTTTGGATGCGATTGACAACGAGGGAATAAGGGTTGACGTAGCGAAATTTCAGTTCATGGACTTTGTTT
>JAFCCK010000144.1 GCA_017610245.1 Candidatus Iainarchaeum sp. | reverse complement strand
TTCAATCTTGCGAAGAAATGCCTTGCAGAGTTTTCCCTTCTCTTCCTGCTTTCCAACAAGCTGGTTTCTACCGTCATCCCCGGGGCGAGCAGCGAGGGGCAGCTAAAGGGCAACCTTTCGGTGTTGAGCAAAAAATATGTCAGCAGCCGGACATTTCAAAAAGACCAGGATTTTCTGGAGGAACTAAATAGAGATTAACGCTTTTACTCGGCCGTGTCTCCCCTTTCATCGGCCTTTGGCCAGCTCCCGTTAACAGAGCCGAACTCAAACATTTTTTTTTTTCTTTCATCAAGCGAAGTTCCGGGCTCATAACCGAGCAGTTTCCTCGCCTTGCTCAAATCAGGATAGCGTTTGTCAATCTCCCTGGCAGAACTCCTGTCGCTGTCAACCATATCAACAAACTTTATCTCAAGGTTTTTTCCGGAAATATCAATCACTTTCTTCGCAAGCTCTGCCATGCTTATTGGCTTGGCATCGCTTCCAATGTTAAATATCTCGCCCAACTTCCCATATTCCAATGCAAGAACAGTGCCCTTTGCAACATCATCAACATAGCAGAAGCTTCTCACTTGCTTCCCGCTGCCGTAAACCTCAGGCTGCTTCCCCTCAAGCACATTTTTCACAAACCTTGGCATAACGAATTCCGCAACCTGATGCGGGCCATACACATTGAAGTATCTTACAATATTGTATGGCAGGCCATACCTTTCGTGGAATGCCCTGAGATATTCCTCCCCGGCAAGCTTTGTAATGGCATAAATGGATTTTGGGTTGACAGGGCTGCTCTCGCTGATTGGCAGCTTTGTTTGGTCGCCATAAACCTCGGAGCTGGAAGCGAAAATAATTTTTTTCACCTTTTCTTTGACGCACGCATCCAGAACATTGAAGGTGCCAGTAATATTGATGTTGAGGCAGTCGAGCCTTCTCTTTTCGCTTCTCCTCACACCGAGCAATGCCGCTAAATGCATCACATAGTCACAGCCCTCAATTGCATTGCACAAATCAGTGGAATCCAGAATGCTGCCCCTGTAAACCTCAGCCTCTTTCGGCGGGGGGTTATACTCAAATTGCGCTGGCAAATCAAACGCCCTTACAGTGTAGCCCTTTGCAAGAAGTTCCCTTACAACTGCCCCGCCAATAAATCCGCAGCCCCCTGTTACAAGAACGCGTCCCTTGTCAGCCAAAAAAGCACCAAATACTATGTTCTTGAACAATGTTTAAAAAAGGTCTATTTTGATTTTCGTACTAAACCCAGGATGAAATCCACTGTTCTTTCGGTCGCTTTTCCATCAAGTACATTTGCATACTCCCTTACAAAGACCCTTCTCCTCTTTCCATTCTCCCTTATTGCCTCTTCATCAAACAGCAGCTTCCTGATGTTTTCTGCAAGCTCGCTGCCATTTTCCGCCTTCAGCGCTGCTCCCGATTCCCAGTAAGGATAGTCATCATCCGCCTTTGATGGCTTAATCTCAATCATTGGCTTTCCCAGAATCATGGCCTCCAATCCCGAAGTAGATTTTCCCGTAATAAGCAAATCGCAAGCATTCAGGAAGTCATATATTTTCACATTTCTAAGCACTTTTGCCTGTTTTCCAAGTTTGCGCTCAAACTCGTATACAATATTTGTGGAATCAGTGGGGTGTGGTTTCACAGCCAGTTGCACTTCCGGCAGTTTCTTAAATGCGTCAATAATAAAATCCCGTATCCTGTCCCTGTCATCCAGGAAATCGGTTGCCCTCTTTTTAAGCGCCGGGTGCGCTGCAAACCCAACAAGTTTTTTTCCTGCATCAAAGCCATGGTTCCTACAGAATTCCTCCTTTGTTTCCAGCTGTTCAGCGCTTTTTATAAGCTCACTGAACCTGGGTGAGCCAGTTGGAATAACCTTATCCGGATTCTCGCCCAGCTTCGCAAATATCTTTTTGTCTCCCTTTCCATTAGCTGCGATATAATCAGCATACAGCGGAACAAAGCCCGTGCCGCGGGAAACAATACCGTGCATTATCACAACAGATTTTATTCCCTTCTGCCTAGCCACAAGCGCCATCATCCTTTCCATTGGCAAATTATCGGCCCACAGTACAATGACGCGGGGCTTTTCTCTCTCAATCCAGAGCATAAAGGCATCAATAAGTCCTGTCAGCTCCCTGAAGCGCCTCTCAAATAGTGGCTCTATCAATGGCTTCAACATGGGAATTAAATCCATACCGGCGAGCCGCATTTCGCTCTGGAATTTCTTGTCCTCTAATATTTCTCTCCACATTCCCCAGAATTCCTTTATCTGCTCTTCGCTTGCCCCAAAACCCTTAAACCAATAGGCCAGATTCAATGTTTTCTCGAGCATAAAATCATCTAGGTTAAGAAGCTTCACTCTCCTGTCATTCTCAAGGGCTTCCTTCAATGGACCGGCATAATGCCTTTCCTTCAACGCCACAACAAATTCCGCATTCCTGTGTTTCCCAAGCGGCAGATAAATTCCCACCGCCTTCTTTACAGCCCTTTTCCAGTTTTCCCTAATCCAATTAAGTCTCAGGGGAGAGGTTCCTTGCGCTGCCGCGGCTGTTTCAAAAAACTTAAGCTTTGTCCCTTTTCCGTACGCTCCCATTGCTTCATTGACCCCCCCGCTCTCTTT
>JAFCCK010000143.1 GCA_017610245.1 Candidatus Iainarchaeum sp. | reverse complement strand
TCAGCTCTATTTCGTTTGCCCTTGCGTATGTTTCAATAACAGCCCTGTACTCTGGATTCAAGCCCTGAGCCAGAAGCACTCTTTTCCTCTTGGTAAAGTTTTTTGCCATCAGAATTGCCTCTGCCAATGCAGATGCACCATCATACATACTTGCATTAGCCAAGTCCATTCCAGTGAGCAAGCATATATATGTTTGCCACTCGTATATTGCCTGGAGCATCCCCTGGCTTATCTCTGCTTGATAGGGGGTATAAGCGGTGTAGAACTCGCTCCTCCCTAGAATAGCAGCCACAGTTGCAGGAATAAAATGGTTATAGCAGCCCGCTCCAAGAAAAAGTTTCAGCTGTTTTGCATTATTATTTTTTCCAGCAATAGTCTCCAAGTGCTCCCTTAGCTCAATTTCACTCATTGGCTGCCCGATTTTCAGTTCTTCTTTCAGCAGAAGATTCTGCGGGATGTCCTTAAAGAGCTCTTCAATTGCTGGCACAGCAATCTCTTTTAGCATCTCTTTTTTCTCTTCCTCCCTATGGGGCGCAAATCTCATTTTTCTCCCCTTAGTGCTCCAAGCCCTTTACATATTCAGTGTATTGGGCAGCATTCATAAGCGAATCAAGCTCCTTTGCATCCTTCACCTTTATCTTTGCAATCCATGTATTGAAAGGCTCCTGGTTCAGTTTCTCGGGGTGCTGTTCAAGTTCCTTGTTCACCTCGCTAATCTCGCCAGAAACTGGAGCGAACACATCGCTCACGCTTTTCACACTCTCAACCACGCACATCTGCCTGTCCTGCTCGACTCCCTTCCCAACTTCGGGCAATTCCACAAAAACGATGTCTGTAAGGGAGCGCTGTGCGTAATCAGTTATTCCAACAATTGCAGTATTGCCCTCCATTTTAACCCATTCGTGCTTTTTTGTGTATTTTCTATCAGCGGGATTTTCCATGTTTAGCCCTCCTGTAAAATGGTTTATCAACAACCCTTGCTTTAAACATTTTACCCCTCACCTCTACCTCAAGCTCTTCTCCTGGCTGTGAAAAGCCGCCCCCAATATAACCTAGCCCAATATTCTTTTTAAGGCTTGGCGAATAGCTTCCAGAAGTTACAACCCCTGCTTCCTTCCCTTCAGCAAAAAGCTTGTGTCCATGCCTTGCAATTGCCCTCTCAATCATTTCAAATGCAACCAGCTTTTCTTTCACCCCCTTCTTTCTTTGCTCTTCTAATGCCCCCTTTCCAATAAACTCCCCCTTATCAAAATTAACCACCCAGTTGTATGTCCCCTCCAGCGGGCTTCTTTGCTCCGAGATTTCATGGCCGTACAAGGGCATGCAGCACTCCAGCCTTAAGGTATCCCTTGCAGCAAGCCCGCATGGAACAATGCCACTGCCCTCTCCAAGCAATGCATTCCACAGCCCAATTGCCTTCCCAGAATCAAGGTAGATCTCAAAGCCGTCCTCCCCAGTATAGCCGCTCCTTGATACAATCGCCTTCTCTCCTACAACCTCCATTTCGCTGAACCCATAGTAAGGGATTTCCTTCAAATCGATGGGGACAAGGGGCTGCAATATTTCCTCTGCCCCTGGGCCTTGGAGATCGAGCTTTGCTGTTCCATTGCTTGCATTTCTCACATCGCAATCAAATTCCCTTGCATGCTCCTGAATCCACTCAAAATCCTTCTCAATGGTGCCCGCATTCACCACAACCATAAACTTCTTCTCATTGAGCCTGTAAACAGTCAAATCGTCCAGTATGCCGCCTCTCTCATTGCACATAACGCTCAGCAGCATTTTCCCGTCTTTCAGTCTGCTGCAATCCCTTGTGAGCAAAAGTTGCAGCAGTTCAATTGCTTGCTTCCCCTCTATAAATATCACCCCCATATGTGAAACATCAAAGAGGCCTACAGTTTCCCTCACTGCCAAATGCTCTTTGATGGGTGTGCTATAATAAACAGGCATCTTCCAGCCTACAAAATCAGTCATGGTTGCTTTGAGCTTTTGGTGCTCTTCAAACAAAGGCGTTTTTTTACCCATGGCCCCACCTTAAAATCCCTGTATAGTTGCCATTGCAATGTTGTGTGCATGGTCAGAAATCCTTTCAAGGTTCCTGAGTAGTTCAATGAAAACAATGCCTGAATCCGCCCTGCACTTTCCCTTTTTGAGCCTGTCGAAATGGTTTTGCTCAAACTGCTTTGTCAAGCCATCTATTTCCCTCTCAAGCTCAAAAACCATTTCAGCAGCCTTTTTATCCCTTGTGTTCAAAACAGTGAGTGATTTCTTATAAGCATCCCTGCTCTTTTTGAACAGTTCCTGCATTTCCCTTTCTGCCTGCTTAGAAAAAATAAGTTTCTCGCGAGCCTTTCTTTCAGCCAGCTCCCCAATGTTGTTTGCATGGTCGCTAACCCTTTCAATATCAGAAATAGAGTGGGTTAATGCGGCTGTTCTCCGCGACTGGCTCATGCTCAGCTCCATCTGCATAACCTTTGTGAGGAATGATTCAATCGCATTGTCCACTTCATCAACAGCCTCCTCCTCCTTCTTAACAATGTTCACCAGCCTTAAATCATTTTCCTTGAAAGCCCTTATGCTGTCATCAAGCGTTGACAAAGCTATTGTGCCCATTCTCTCAACTTCTTTTTCAGCTTGCCCAATAGCAATGCTCGGTGTCCTCAATGTT
>JAFCCK010000142.1 GCA_017610245.1 Candidatus Iainarchaeum sp. | reverse complement strand
CTTGTGCTGAACTGAACATAGGAATTTCCATTATCAAACCTGTTCTGCCCTACAATTCCGACGGTGAAATAGCCCTGCTGCAGGAGTCGCTCCAGGTCAGCCACTCCAATGCTGCCCAAATTAACCTCAATCCAGCCGCTGCTTCCAACAGCAACATTGCTTGCATAGCAGTCATAGTCTGGACTGGGCTCTGGGTTTGGACCAGTCCTAGGGAGACATCCTGTATCCATATCATTCCAGAGCTGGGCTGCACTCCTGTCAGCAGCTTTGCCTGACATTCTGAAGAATGAGAGCTGCTGTGTTCCGCCAACAACACTGTCAACATAGAGGTTCAGCTTGACAGACTCCACCTGCACGCTAGCCAAATAAGGCGCATTATCATGATAAACACCAACGCAGTACAGCATATCCGAATCAGAAATTATATGCTGACGCCATTCATCCCTGCACTTTTCAAGAACCGCCCCATCATAACACTGTGAAATACTGCAGGAAATCCCTTCCTGTGGTTCAGCGGTTCCTGTATAATAGGCTGCACAAGCCAGCATGTTGATATCAGAGATTCCCCCCTCGGACCATTCCTTAAAACAGCCATCAAAAATATAATCCAGAGAACAACGGGAAATAATGCATTGCACTGCCGGCTCAATTGTTGAAGTATCAAAGTCGATAAAGGGCTTATAATTCTCCCCTACTGTAATAAATTGCCCCGGCTGGTCAAGATACTCCATCTCCTGCACATTGTCAAAGCCTGCTTTCAGGATGCTTACTTTTGACATGCCCCTGCCTGAGCAGCCCCGCAGTGAAGAGCATGACTCTGGAATTGGCAGTCCATACTTTACGCTGCCCATGGAAACAGCATCAAGACTTGCCTCCTCTGGCACTATCCCTGGCTCGCTCGGGAGGGCAACGAAGAAACTGATTTCAACAGCAGTTTCAGTGCCTTCAGCATCAGCAACAACAGCTCTGACAGTATGGAAGCCTGGCTCAAGGTCAATCGCAGTATATTTCAATTCAGGCCCGAGAAGCATACTGCACCCCACTGGAGTATTGCACCCAACAGGGCTGGAGGCAAAGGAAAAGGAGCGCAGCTCATACCCTGGGTCAAGGACAATCGCAACAACAAAATCATCAGCCTGGCCGTCGCCATCGGCATCAATTGCCATAAGGCTTGCCCCTTCAGCAATCTCATTCCCAGTGCCATCAACAAATGTTACAGGAGGGGCCATAACAGCAGCGGCCTGCTGGCCGTCGCCAACCTGCCTGCCGCCAAAGCTTTCAAAAATCCCCCCAAGAGCGCCGCCGGCTTCCTCGGCAGCTTCCTTGCCGGTTCCGGCTATGCCTACAACAAGCATTATAACAACAGCCACAACCAGTATTCCGCCTGCGGCAAGCAGCAGATACTCCAATGAACCCTGGGCTTTTTGCATAAAAAGAGTTAGTTGGAAGTGGTATTTATTGGTTCTGGTTTGGGAAATTGCAGCTGCATATATTATTTAGAAGCAAGCTTTGAAGTGAAGTATGCACCTGCCAGCACCCTTATAAAATTCATCTTTGCCTCAAGCAGCCTGAACCTTGTGCCCTGGTTTCCAAGGAAAGCTTTGCACTCCTCAGGGAGCATTACCATCGCTGTTTTTATGTTGGGGGCCATGTTTATGGGTATGCTGTTGAGGACTGCCTGCCTGTAAAGCTCTGCAAATACCGGGAGAAGTGTTTCCGCATGCGGCGGGCTTTCATTCTGCAGGTTTGTCCCTTCACAGGGCCTGAAAACGCAGACAGTGCTTACTGCACCCATCCTTGCAAATGTCTTTATCGCTTCGATTGTTTTTGTCGCAGACTCTAACCCTGCAATTACCTCCCCGGCAACCCTGCCTTTTCCAAAAAGGCGGCTGCAGTAATCGATTGCATGTAAGTAAAGGGACTGACCAAGGTATTCTTCCTTTCCTGGGCATATGGTGGAAAAATTCTTCCCGAAAAGCTCAATGCAGAAGCTCATGTGGTCCACTCCCAACTGCTTTAGCTCCATATATTTCCTGAAATCCTTTACTGGCGGGCACTGCACCCCGACCAAAAGCCCTGTTTCCTCCTTCACTGCCCTCACAAAGGGCAAAACAGCATCAATCGAGTTGCCATGCATAAATCCAGTATTGAAATGAACAAATGTTATGCCCTGTTCCCTGCGAGCAGCCTTCACTGTCTCAACAACATCCCTAACACTCTTCTCCGCTGCTTCCGTTTTTCCAATCGTTAAGCCAGCAGAGCAGAATCTGCAGTTCCTTTTCGGCTTCATCTTCCAGAAGTGGCACAATTCTGTGGGATAAATGCCAAGGTACGTTCCTTGCATTACCCCAATGCTGTCCATCTTCTTTCCGGTAGAGGTTTCCGCATCATAAAAGCTTGGTTTTGGGGGTAGAATTACATTGCACAAAAAACCTTCTTCATTTTCAATCTGATATGAGCCATTTTTATTCACAAGCATAAAAGGAGAGTTCTTCGCAAACCTTTCCTCTACGGGAGCATTAACCCAAACTTCTCGAGGCAAAATCATTTCAAGCCCAGAGCCGAGGCCGCCCCTAGTTCTAAGTACAGGGCGGGCATCTTCCTCCAGGTTGCAGCTGCTGTCCACTCTAAGCCCAGAGCAGAACAGCTGCAGCTTAAGCAGTTCCGTTGATTTATAGAATTATTTATTATATGTTGGTTTCTACTCAATGCCCCAGCTTTTCCCATCGAATTCTTGCAATGGAGCGAAGCCAAAGTATTCAAAAATCGTGGGGGCAAAATCAAGGATGTCTGGCTCCTCAGCAGTAATCTCCCTATTGGAAAGCAGCATCCCTTTTATGAGCGAGGGGTCAAATGTTACATGATCAGCACTCCACTTCTTGAGATTTGGCTCAATCACCTCGACAGGAATTCCACCCAAAGCGGACTGCCAGCTCTCCCTATATCCAGGATAAAGTCCGAATATAAGGTCAGGAGCTTTCTCCATGAAAGGGCCGCTGTAAATCTCCTCTTTCCTGTAAACCTTTCTGACCACAGGAGCATTTGTGTCGGGGTCATGCAGCTGCTCGAACTTTTCAATAATTTCATCCCTAACTTGCTCATATTCCTGCCCCGGAGCTACAATTCCAGAGGCTTCCCTTCCCTTAAGATTGATTCTTATCTCCCCCAATGAGATTGCATAAGCCTTGGTTTTGCTCCAGTCAACATTGGGCCAGAACACGCCTCCTTCAAACAAATCCTTGAGCTTGTAGTCGCTCCTTGTTTCTCCCTTAAGTACGAGGAAGCCGTTCTCAAGCAGCCAGGTGTTTACATTCACTGCCTTGTTGAATGGGTGGAAGCCATGGTCGGACATAACGATAAGCACTGTACGGTCATCAATGCGCTCCATCACCTCTCCAATCAAGGAATCATAGCGGATATACCATTCCTCAATCACATTCCCGTACTGCTCAGCGCCCTCCTCAGTGTAAAGCGGACTATTCTCATCAGTGTAACGCCAAAACATGTGCTGCAGCCTGTCACTCTCCCCAAAAACTGAAATGAAAATATTCCAGTTGCCCTCTTCCAAGTGCTTGAGCGTCCATTGCCGCCTCTTGCTGAAAACCTCTTCCAT
>JAFCCK010000141.1 GCA_017610245.1 Candidatus Iainarchaeum sp. | reverse complement strand
GCAAAAGCGGAAGAAAGAAAGTGCTGATGCTGCTGCCGCAGCCCTCTCCCACAAATACCAACCCAGGGCTGCCGCTTACTCTCCTCACAACCGCTTCGCTCATCGACAGGGAGCGCTTCGATGTAAGGGTTTATGGAGCAAACCTGAAATATGATTATGTTGAGAGGATTAAGAGGAATTTGGATAATGCTGTTTGCTTTGCGGTAAGCTGTCTAACAGGCTACCAAATAAAGAACGCAATCGACATAATAAAAGAGGTAAAAAAGCTAAAGCCAAAACTCCCGATAATTTGGGGAGGCTGGCACGCTTCCATTCTCCCAGAACAAACCCTCAAGAGCAAGTATGCCAATATTGTTGTAATAGGGCAAGGGGAGAGAACAATGGTAGAACTTGTTGAGAGGCTCGCATCTGGAAAACCATTGCAAGGATTGCCTGGCATTTACTTTAAGGACAAAAAGGGAAGGATAGTGAAAAATAGTTTTCGGCCATTTGAGAATCCCAATAATTTCCCAAAGATTGCGTTTGATTTGGTCAATGTTGATGATTTCCTGCTTGAAAGGGACGGTATGAGGGCAGTTTCCTATGTAACTAGCCAGGGCTGCCCCTTCGACTGCAGCTTTTGTGCTGAACCGCTTGTTTATAAGCGGAGATGGTTCGGGCTGAATCCCAAGAGGGTTGTGGATGATTTTGAATATCTCGCAAAAAAGCATAACGTGCAGCTCTTCCTTATTGCGGATGACAACTTTTTCGTTGACAAGGAGCGCGTTAAGGGAATCTGCAGGGAAATAATCAGGCGCAAGCTGAACATAAAATGGGGCAGGGTTAACGGCAGGACAAAGCAGCTTGTGAATATAGGGGAGGATGTCTGGCGGCTAATGAAAAAGAGCGGCTGCACGGATTTGCTTATCGGAGCGGAATCAGGGCTGCAAGAGGGCCTTGACCTCATCAACAAGATGGCCAGCGTTGAGGACACGCTAAAGCTGATTGAGCTCGCGCGCAAATACGACATTGAAATCGCGCCCTCGCTCATGGTGGGTTTGCCCTTTGATTCCTACAAGAAAGCGAAAACAGAGAAAGAGCGGCTGGAGATAGCCGAACAGGAGCTGAATGCAATACTTGATATGCTTGAGAAAGCTTATCCAACAAAAGACTACTTTGAAATACTGCTATTTGTTTTCACGCCTTATCCAGGTAATCCGCTGTTCGAGAAAAGTGTTGAACTCGGATTTAAGCCCCCCACAAAACTGGAGCAATGGGCGTACTTTGATATTGTGCAGCAAAATCTCCCCTGGCTGCCGGACGAGATTTACAGCAGGGCGCAGCAGCTGATGGAATTCATTTTCCCCTATGCCTGCAATAAGTATATGCTAAGGCACAGCAAGCATTTCAAACCAATTCACTGGATTTTCCACCGCACCGCGCTCTTCAGGTGGAAGCACCGCTTTTTTTCCTTTCCAATTGAATACAAGATGCTCTGTTTTTTCAGGTGGGCAAGGCAAAAGCTTCACTCCACACAAAGCTCATAAAAGCAGCGTACCAAAGCGGATGCTTCCAAGCAAGCGAAACACCTTTATAGCCAAGACATACGCTATCCCGATAGCAATGATAAAGAGCGCATGCAGCGGGCTTTTGTTTTCCACAAAGCGCATCCCTCTTGGGGAACTTAACACTAATTTGTAGGGCTCCATCCAAGTGCCGGTAACAACCTGAAAATCCCTTTTTGGATTCACAAGAAATCCAAGCTTCACATCCAGGAACTTTGATGCAAGTTTTCTGTGTTTCTTAAATAGCAGCGCATCGTTCTGGTGGTATGTGAGCCGTCTGAACAAATATTGCAGCATGGCAGCAACCCCTTTGGGCGTTGCTTCCTTATGGTCATGGACATACATTGGATTGGGAAGCTCCTTATACCCATACCCCAAATCCATTATGCTGAATGTAACATCAGTATCTTCCCTGTAATAGCCATACCTTTCATCATAGCCACCAACCTTCCCCAACAGCTCTTTCCTGAAAGCGGTTGAAGTGCCGCCGTAATCCCCAAAGCTGCTCACCACCCCAATACTAGGAGAGTCAAAACCCTTCACAAGCTCCCGCAGCCATTTTCTCTCAGGAATACAATCGTGGTCCATGTTTACAACAATTGGAAAGCGCGCCATCTTTATTCCGATGTTCCTTGCCTTGCATACCCCTTGATTTTTTCCAAGTGGGATAAATTTGATTCTTTTCTCCCTTCCGAATTCCTTCTCCACAATCTCCGCTGTATTGTCTTTGCTACCATCATCCACTACAATTACTTCAAATTCATTGGGATAGTCAAGCCTCAGCATCGCCTTCAGCACCTTTCCCAGTACTGTCGCGTTGTTGTGGGTGGCAACCACAATGCTTGCCTTTGGAAAAGAAAAAGCCATTTTGATCATCTTTTGCTATCGATTGAATTTAATATTACTAATTAGGCTTAAAGAATTTTAAAATAGGGCTGGTACAATTCTCGAAACAAATCTACATTTAAATAGGTTTTGTATTACCTCTATTACAAGTCCAAAGGGGCTGTGTGTAAAATGGTCGAAAAGAAAAAAGTCGTTCTTTTTATGCCAAAGCCAAGGAAGCACACTTTTAATGGCAGTTTGCCAGTGGCTCTGTTGAAAATGGCTTCAATAATTAAAAAAAAAAAGTTTGACA
>JAFCCK010000010.1 GCA_017610245.1 Candidatus Iainarchaeum sp. | reverse complement strand
GAAAGGCTTTGTGAAAATGGACCCTGTGAAGAAGGTTGCAATTCCGGAAAAGAGGTTTATGGAACTTTCCGGCAGGCTGATTGAAATTTTGTCGGGGGCAGAATGATGATTGACCTGCACATGCACACAAGTGCGTCTGACGGTAGGCTTTCGCCGCAGGAGCTTGTTGGGCTGGCACTGAAAAATGGCCTTAGCGCAATTGCCATAACAGATCATGATGCAATAGGCGGCATCGCGCCAGCCATGGAATATGCAAGGGGCAAGCCGCTGGAGATTGTCCCAGGGATAGAAATAAATTGCGACGGAATGGAGATTGGCTTCAGAGAGGTGGAGGTTGTCGGGCTGTTCGTTGATTGTGAACACAGCACACTGCTTAGGTTTGTTGAGGAGGCAAGGCAGGATAGGCTTGAGCAAAAAAAGAGGATTGTGGAAAAACTGCAGGGCCTTGGCTTTGAAATAAGGTTTGAAGAACTGGGAGAGTATGCAAAAGGGTCTTTGGGCAGGCCGCACATAGCCCAGCTCCTTGTAAAAAAATATCCGGGAGAATTCTCTTCGATTAGGGAGGTTTTTGAAAAATACCTGGGGACAGGAAAGGAAGCCTATGTAGACAGGGAAAAAAAGAGCAGTATCAAGCAGGCTATAGACATCATAAAGAAGGCCGGTGGAATTGCGTTTCTTGCCCACCCTGGCGTGTTTGGTAAGAAGGAAACTGGGGCTTTGGTGGAATTTTTCCAGAGCAATGGCGGCCAGGGAATTGAAACATACTACCCTTATTACCTAATCTACCCTCACTTGAAGATAAGTGAAAAGGAAAACCTGGAAATAATAGAGTTCTACCAAAAAATCGCGAAAGAGAATGGCCTGCTTGAATCTGGCGGAAGTGATTTCCACGGCGGGGACCGCGAAACCATTAATGCTGTAAAAATGCCTTATTCGGTCCTGGAAAAAATAAAGGTACGCAGAAGTCAGCGTACATAGCTTGGCCCGTGCTTTGATTCATCCTCCTCAGGCTGCTCAAACTGCTCTGCCAGCTTTTTAAAGGCTGACTCGATTTTCTTGCTCTCTTTTTCAATACCCTTCATGTCAATTGCGAATTCAAAGTGTTTTACAAGCAATTCAACGAGTTTCTTGGCCGCGCCATGGTCGCCATAGATTAGATTTGCGTTGGTTTCACCCATGAGACAAGCGCCTTCAATGCCGTGCTGCCCTGCTATCCCTAAAATCAAGCCGGCCGCTCCCGAAATCAAGCCTTCTTTTTTATCAGCCCTCGCTCCCAGCGAAGTGAACGAGCGGAGCAGCTCTGCATTGGTTGCAGCAACAACAACTTTTGGCTCTTTCTCCATTCTCTTCTCCCCAATGTTTATCCCTGCGAGAGTAAAAATCTGTTTCACGCCCAGCTGCTTCGCTGCCTCGACTATCTTGGTTGCAAACTCGTAGTGTTCCACGGCAGAGCCAACTCTGAAATCAAGCGATGGCTGCACCGGACCTGCCAAAAAGAGGTAATCGTGGCCATTGGAGCGGAAGGCATACAGTTCATCATGGATTAGGTGAATAAGGGCATCCTTTGTGTGCACGCTTGGCGGAAAGCTATCTGAAAAAATCATTGCTATTTTTTGGGGCTTTAACTGCTTCAGCATGTAATCAACGCAGATTTTGCCCACTAGACCAATGCCGGGCAAACCAGTGAAAAGAGTGGCGTCCTTTAAACTCTGTTCCTTTAAGAAAATCACATTTGTTGGCATCCCTAATCCTCCCGCTGGAAGTCTGCTGTGCCGCCGTGAGACTTGATGAACTCAGTGATGTTTTCTGCAGCAGAGTTCATTGCTTTTTCAGCTACTTTGAAGTCATGGCTGCTTGCCTTAAGCAAATACTTGCCACTTCCAAGGTATGATATGCTAACCTCTGTATCATTTGCAGGAGAAAAGCCCTTGGTTAGGGCTTCCTTTATGACCTCTACACCATCGGGCCTTAACACTCTCACACTTAAGACCCCTTTAACTGTCTTGGTTGGAACGGTAATGCTTTTTTCAACCATCTCAACAAGGGGCTTTATCCATTTTAGGGCAACGCCCTCTGCTGCCTTCTCCCCATGCAGTGCTATCTCCTTGAGTGCGTCCACAAGCGAGCCATACTTTTTAATCAATGGTTCTGCAACCTCATCCCACGTTTCATCGAAAGATTTTCGCTGCCGCCTTGCAAGGGTTTCAATCAGTTTCCGCTCTCTCTTTAATTGCTTAAACTGGTTGATTTTTGCTCTCTGCGCAGCAGCTGAAACTTTTGTGAGATTCAAATCAATTTGCTTTTTTTCTTTGTCAAGGCTTTGCACTTTTGCTGCTCGCATCTGCCCCTCTTTCACAAAATTCCTGATGTTCTTAATCCACCCGCTGCTTACTTGGCTTATGTGAATAAAGCCCCGCATGTTATCGTACTCGAGTAGCTCTGCAAAAGCCCCATAATCCAAAACCTTGGTTATTTTCACAACCACTGTTTCCCCAACAGCGGGAAAATCGCTTTCCTCTCCCATTTAAATCAATCCAGCTCCTTCACAACCTTTGCCCTCAGCTTAACTTTCCCGCCCTTACTCTCAGCAAGAATGTTATTGCAAGCAAGACATTTCACATTACTGTTAGCGTTGCTGAATATTATTTGCTCGTTGCCGCAGCTTGAGCACTTAACCTTCAGAAACCTTGTCTTGGGCTTTGGTATAGCCGCCTCCGTTCTTCCCATCAAAACACCCTCATTTCTGTTCCTCGGCAAGCTTCCTCGCCAAAAGCAATTCAGAAACCTTTAATGGCAGTGAAACATTCTCTTCAGCTGCAAAGGGGCCGTACTCCTTCATATCAGGCCCAACAAAAGCAGGCACTTCCCTCAAAATCTTCAATGAAAGCTTTTCCCCGCCTGCCTTTATTTTATCCGGCTCAAAAGCCTGTTGCAGAAAAGCCCTGTGCCTATTCAATACTGCCAACAATTCTTTAAAACTCTTTTTCTCCTGTGAAGCGATTTTCCCGGCTTCCTCCTCCTTATTTCTGCTTGCAACCAATGCCTTGCTCAGAAGCTTCTTCTCCCTTAGGGAAAAAATCTCTTCCACAATTTTCTTGAGGTTGGCAAAATTCCTTGTCTTTGCAGAGGAAAAGCTCTTCAAGCTTGCAAGGTACTCTTTTTTCTCCCTTTGAATGAAATCTGAAAGCAGGTCGTAAAAATCCTCTTCCACCTCAACAAGCTTTGAGGTGTTTTTCTCCAACCGGTAAATCCGCCTTAACTCATCATAGCTTAATTCCATCTGCTACCCCACCAGCCTAGCGCTTTTCCTTGCAATCAGGTAGATTGCTGCATAAAGCGGCAATTCTGCTTCCTCTTGATTGAAGGGACCAAACCAATTGCCCTTTAAATAAAACTTGGGTGACGAATTAATAAAAACCTTTACCCCCCTATCAGAGAAAACAACTGCACTATCCAAAGGATTGAACTCCTTCAAATGCTGCAATGGAATGTCTTTTGCAAGCAAGCCAGAGCCGCCATGGAGGGTTTCCGGTACCCTGATGATTTTGCTTATGTCAATGCTCGTTTGCCTGTCGATTGCAAGGGCGTTTTTTTCCACTAAGTGCGTCAGTAGGGAAAGCCAGAACTGCTTATTTTTTCTTCCCGAGATGGAAAAAAGAATGCCTTTCTCTTTCATTGTCCTAAGCACGAGCTCCTTGTTCGCAACTAGCTCGTTTGCCCTTGCATATGGTATTCCTCCCAGCGCAGCTATCTTTTCGCTGTCAGCCTCCTCAAATAGAGCAAACAAGGAAGCGAGCAGCCTCTTTCCCCAGCCGCTTGTTTTGCCAGAGAGAGGGCACAGAAACATTTTTCCGCTTTCGCCAAAACCGTGCTTTCCCAGATCAAGGTCCTTGGCAGTCAAATAATCAAGCAATTCAACCCTTGCCTCTTGGCTCAAAAACCTTACAGTGTTGCCCCTCAAGTGAACATGGTAGCCGGCATTTCCGGAAAAATTCACTGAAATTTTTTCCCTCAAAGAAAAATCATTTCCAATGAAATCGAGCAGCCGGAAAACATGCTTTTTTGTTTGCTCCAAGCACTTGGGACAAAACCATTGCTCTTTCTGAACAGCTGCTCCGCACTTTGGGCAACTATCCAGCGTGCCCTTTCCCCGTTCTTGGCAACTATTACAGCGCCAGCTGTCATGACCTTGCTTGCAATCGGTTTTCAAATCATCAGCATCAAACTCGTAAACTATATCCGCGCCTAGAAAACCTTTCCTCCGCATGGGCGTTGCAGTAGGCTGCTCGTAGTAAGCAACGCTGTAAGAAATGAATAAAGGTACGGTCTCTCTCAAAAAAGAATTCAATTCATTCTGGGAGGGAAAGGAGAGGTGCCTCTTGGCAATCTTTTTTCCAAAAGAGCCAATGCCGAATTCTCTTTCCCCTATAGCGGGAACATCCACAGAATGCCCTGCATAGAATTCCCTGAAATTGTTCAATAGAAACTGCTCTTCAAGCATACAATACAGAAAAGGGGTTGAAATAATTTAATAAGTTAATTGAAATAAAAAAAAAGAAAAAAAGAAGAAGTAGAAGAATAGTTAAATCAAAATAATTTAGCATTTATCTTTTTTTCTTTTTCTTCTTTTTCTTGGCCTTCTTCTTTTTCTTCTTGGCTTTTTTCTTTTTGGCTTTCTTTCTTTTTTTCTTCGCCATTTAGAATGCCACCTCCAAAAAATCTCAAAAAATAAATTGGGTTAGTTTTATTTATCTGAAGTAGTATTTAAATGTTTTTGCTCTCCAAAAAAATGTTTTTTGGAAAAATAAATGAAAAAACTATTCAACAAAAAATTTTCAAAGAGAAATCTAAGCTTGTAAGAAATAAAATAGGGAAATTTCCAAACAATAAAAAATTTCCAGAAAATTAAAAAAGATAAAAGAAAAGTTAAATCACCTTTTTACGTGCCTTGAACCAATCATTGAAGCCGCACTTAGAATTGCCGCGCTCAGCACAACATACTCTGATGCTGGAAGAGTAGGAAGCATTTTTGCTTTGAACAGCAACTCTGCACTATAGGCGATTATCCAAAGGTATAAAAAAAAGAAAACAAGGCCAAGAATAACCAGAACTGCTGCTGACGCAACCAGGAAAATAATCGCGCTTAAGCTGTGCGCAGTTTCACTAACCAAACTATTCACCTCCCATCAAATAATTTTACAATATACTATTTTTTAGGCTTGTCCTTCTGCCTGAGTAAAACCTCAGTATGGGGTTAAGCAAACTCTGTGTCCTTTGCCTCTATGACGTTGTTGTAAATCTCCCTTGTTATGTCGGTCATTGCCTTTTGCCTATCCCTTGCCAGAACATAGTATCTTACCTTTACCCTCATCCCGCTAGGGTTGAAGAAAACCCTTGTGAAAGGCTCCTTGCCCTTTGCCTCTGCCGCATCAGCCGTAAACTTTTTGGCTGCCTCAACCATTATCCTTTCAGCCTTAGGCAGATTGCTTTCATAGGTGTACTCTGCTCCAACCTCGTCCAAAATATAGGCATCTCCAAGGGTGTAGTTTGTAATAGGTTTCTCAAAGAGTATTGATGTGGGAATCATTATTGTTCTGCCGCTTGATTCCTCCCCGCCTATAGTGCCGCCGAATTCATTCAAGACAATGTAAAACATTGTGATGTCCTGTATGTCGCCCTTTATATCATCAACAATAACCCTATCACCAATCTTGAAAGGCCTTTTAACAAGAATCATTAGCCAGGCTGCAATGCCGGTGATGGGCTTTTGCAACGCCCAGCCCAACGCTGCTGACAGCAACCCAATGCTTAAGCCTGCTACTGCCAACCCGCCTGAAAAAGACAGCACGAGAACAAGCAAGGCAATGAACAAATAGCCATAACGCCAGAATTTTAGAATTACAGCTCTTTCCTCTTTTCTCTTTACAGCAGTGCTTAAAGCTGCGGCAATTGCCTTTGTTAAAATAAAGTACACGACAAAAATTATTAAGAGTGCTATTACAACGAAAAAGACGTTGGGAAGGATGCTCTTGAAGCTCGACCACAGAGCAGCCAACGTTTCTTCAAGCAAAAAAAATAATTCATTAGCCATGCTATCCTATAGCAATTAGCCTTAACTGAATTTATTTCTTTTGTTTTTGCCCGCGCAGCAACTTTAGCTGTCTTCTGTAGTAGCTTAGGGGGTGCTTCACCCTGCACTCTGCGCTAGGACAAAACCCATAGCTCTGGATTTTTTCGCAGCTGGCTGGCGCATAATTCTGTTCTACAATCCTCTTGATTTGGTAGCTGGCTATCTTCTCATCATAATCTGGGCTCTTTTTGAATACAGCAAGGGTTTGGTGTTGGGGCATTCCAACTGCATTGAGAAATGTTGCGAGGAAAAAGCGAGCCATGTGTGGTAGCTGCTCGCCGTTTAGGAGCCGCTGGTAAAGTGAAGCCGTACATGGGGGAAAGGCATTTGGGTTTACTGTTCCTTCAACCTTGAAATTGAATTCAAGCTGCTGCGATTTCTTTAATTGTTGGTAGAGCTGTTTAGCGAACGTTTTGAAAGAGGCTGGTAGAGCATCCGTTTCAGTGGGTAGTGAGTGAAGCACTTTCAAAAAAACAATCTCTCCCAAGAAGCGGCAGAAGAGGTTGATGTTGAGAAAGACCCTGCCTTCTTCCAACTGTTGATTCACAAGCTTTAAGGCAGGGTCATTGAAGGGGATGCTGAGGTACTGCTGCAATGGCATTGAAACAAAGAAGCCCTTTGCATCAGCAACCTCAAAGTCAAGGGAGAGGTCTTTCGCTAAGTCCAACGAAAGCTGTTTCCTTTCGGGTGAGTTTTTCAGATACAAAAAAGTTGACCGCGCAACAGTTGCAGAGAAGCTTTTGTAAATGAAAGGGTCTTTCATCAAGGAAACCAGAATCTTTGCAATTGGAAACGCCGCTATCTCCTGCTCAAGCAAATCCCTGCTCTTTATTTCAAGGACATACCCTTTGCCCTGGAAAGCGTGGGAAATGATTATTGCGGCCCTATTCAGTATTTCCTCATCAACACTGTCCAATTGTATGTCCAACTCTTTCACAATTCCCTTTGCAAGCGAAGAGAAGGGAAATCTTTGCGCAAATCTTAATTGCTCAATGTTTGGCATAAGAGAAATAATGCATTAAAAGAAATAAAAAGCAAACTTACAGTATCATGTGCGCCAAGTGGAACTCTATCGGGGAAACGCCGATTTTGTAGCTTATCTTCATGGGAGAATCGCTCTTCAACTCCAGCTTAATTTTTTTCTCGGGATCGGCCTCCCTCACAATATTCTGCAGGAAGTTGAGACTGTATTTGCTCACAACTTCGCTGCTGCTCTCAACAATAATCTGCTTCGTCTGCCTTGCAACGCTTTTAAGCGTGCCAGAGCTGCCGCGAGCCTCGATAAATAATTGGTTACCCTTGACGCGAAGCACGACGCTGCTTCCAAAGAGGGAAGCGTCTTTCAAGGCCTCCTTGAATATTCTTGCATTTATTTCAATGCTCGCATCAGCGGCTGTCTTTGGAACATTTACATCATCGTCACTCACATCAATCAAGGGCAGGGAAAAGCTTCTGCTAATGCTGCCCTCAAGCTTAACCAGCATCTCTGAATCAGTTAAATCCATCACAAGCCTGTCATTGGGTAGCGTTCTCGACAAAATTTTGCTCAATTCAACAATGTCCACACCAACAAAGGTTGGCTCAATGGAGTAGCGTTCAAACACCTTTTTGTCCATCCCAAAGATAACTAGGACAATTTGGCTTGGGTCAATCGCCTTGAAGCTAATCCCGCTATCAGAAAAGCGGAAATTCCCCTCAGAAATAAAGGAGGCTATGGCATCTATTGCCTTCCTCAACTGCTCTACTTCCTTTAACTCAATGGTCATTACTCCCAACCAGTAAGAATAAAATCCAAATATTATTTAAAACGATTTGCCAGAACAACAGCTGCCCCTACTGCCATTGCATGCTCCCCTCGCCCTGGAAAAACAGGGGAAAACCCATAATAGCGCAAAACCCTCTTTAGGGTTCTCCTTACGGCAGGAAACAAGGGTGTTTTCCCAACAAAAACGATTTTTCTGTGATTGCTGCTTCTTGCAGCCAAAGCTGCAATTACTGCATTGCTCTCTGCAACCATATTCTGCACTGCCAAAGCTAAATCTGCTTTCCCCCCAATGCCCTTCTTGGCGAAATTGCTGGCTGTTGCATTGCCTGGAATAATGCCAATTCCGGAGCCAATCGCATCTCTTACACTCAAATCAATGCTGTGCAATGAGCCCTTGGAGGCAAGCTTTTGGAGCTTCTCTGGTTGGGATTCCCCCAGCAGCTTTTTCGACAGCCCTACTATTGTGCCTCCCCCCAAAGGGGTACCGCCTACATGCTTCACCTCCCCCTTATTGAATGAAACGATGCATGTGCCTGTTCCCATTGAAACAACTAGTGCTTTCTTCGCCCCTGAGAGAAACGCCCCGCCAAAGCCAATTGCATTCAACTCGCCAACCCTGAAAACCCTTTTGCCGAAAATTTTTTTTCTGGCAATGCCGCCAGTTACTGCTATTCCTCCAACACCGCTTAAATCGATTCCTTTAGAGAAAAGGGCCTTCTTTAAATCTCGCAGTGATTTTGATTTCAGATAAAATGCCTTTAGCAGCCTGTTCTCTTCCATTAGCGCAACATCTGTTGTTGTTATGCCGAAATCTATTCCCAAAATCATTTTTCCTCGCCCAGCAATTCATTATCGATAAGCCTTGTTTTGCCAATCCGAACAGCAAGCAGCAGCACTGCCTTCCCTTCCTCAATCTTTTCAATTCTTTTAAGGTTATTGCAATCCCTAACTGCGATGTAATCTATCTTAGCCCTCTTTTCAGCTGAAATAAAGTTGTGAAGCTTTTCCTCAATTGCAGCAGCGTTCCTTTCGTCCTTTGCAACCATCTCCTTGGCCAGCTGAATTGCCTTATACAGAACCAATGCTGCCTTTCTCTCCTCTGCAGATAGGTAGGTGTTCCTGCTGCTCATTGCAAGGCCGTCAGGCTCCCTTACAATTGGGCACACTTCTATCTCCAAATCAAAGTTCAAATCCTGTGCCATTCTTTTCACTACCAGCGACTGCTGGAAATCCTTCTGCCCAAAAAAAGCAATGTGTGGCTTCACAATATTGAACAGCTTTGCAACGATTGTTGCAACTCCTTGGAAGTGTGTTGGTCTAAAGCGCCCTTCCAAATCAGCTGCAATGTTGCCAGGCTTCACTTCTGTTTCAAAGCCATTTGGATACATTTCCATGTCATCTGGAACAAAAACGAAATCAGTGCCGTGCCCTTTGCACAGCTTCAGGTCTCTTTCCATATCCTTGGGATACTGCTTGAAATCCTCGCTGGGAGAGAACTGCGTTGGGTTAACATAGATTGAAACAATTACTGTATTGCAGCGCTCCCTTGCAGCATCAACTAGTGAAAGATGGCCAGAATGCAGAAAACCCATTGTAGGGACAAAGCCAATTGTTTTTCCAGCTGTGCGGAGCTCTTCAGAGATTTTCTGCATCTCCCCTGCTTTTTCAATGAGCTGCATTGCAATCACTTACTACAGTGTTGCTCCCCTGGAAAAACTCCTTTTTCAACCTCTTCCTTAAATTTCCTGCAGGCATTCTCAATTTCCTCGGATAGATTTGCATATCTTTTCACAAATCGTGGCTGAAAGCCCTGAAACAGGCCCAGCATGTCATAACTTACAAGCACCTGCCCATCGCAGTGCCTTCCTGCTCCTATCCCAATTGTTGGGATTCCTATAGCAGCAGTAATCTCTTTACCCAACTGCTCTGGAACACATTCAAGCACCAGTGAAAAGCAGCCTGCCTTCTCCAAAGCGATTGCATCCCCCATTATCTGCTTCGCCTCTGCTGTGTCCTTGCCCTTTACTCCCAGCTTTTCAGCTGTTTGGGGTAGTAAGCCTAAATGCCCCATAACATCTATCCCTGCCTTGCAAATCTCTGCCGCTATTTCTGGCTTGCCCTCTGGCTTCACAGCTGCTGCCCCTACATCCAGCAGTTTTTGGGAGTTTTCAATTGCCTGCTGCTTGCTTTCATAGGAGCCGGATGGGAGGTCAGCAACAACCATTGCATTTTCCACTGCCCTTGCAACTGCAGCTGTATGGCGAAGCATGTCCTGCATTGTAACATTCCTTGTCCTGTCAAAGCCCAGAATAACATTTCCCAGAGAATCACCAACAAGCAGCAGTGGAATGCCGGCAGAATCCATGGCTCTTGCCATGCTGTAGTCATAGCAGGTTAGCATTGCAATTGGTCTGCTTCCTTTCATCTTCCTTATATCATCAGGAGATATGGACATACAATAATCTCTTAGCGTAAAAGAATAAGAAGCCTATTGCTCTTCTTTTGGGGGCAGAGGGGGACCTCTTCGCAGCATGTTCTTCAGCCTCTGTATTTCGTGCTCCTCAAACTGCTGGCTCCTCTGGACATACCACTTTGCGATAATGCTGAGGACAAACAACACAAGGGCAACGCCGAAGATTGCATAGAAAACAGTTAAAATTTTTGACGGCTCAGTTGTAGGGTGCAGCTCGCCATAGCCAATTGTTGTGAGGGTTATTGCGCTGAAGTAGAACGCGTCCAAGGGAGTCCACTGCTTGCCCCTCATTTCCTCGTCCCAATAGTTGGGGGGGTAGGTTTCCAAGAGATGGAATGCTATCGTGCCTGCTGCAAGCAGCACAACCAGCAGCAATACTGCAAATCCGACCTTTATCTTTGTTTCAACCATGCTGGAAGAATATGGGAAAAGTTGTTAATAAACCTTTTTCTTTTCTCACTCCGCTGTAGAAATTCTCAAAACCAAATTTTAAAATGCGTTTAATTATCGATTAAGCCAATTTTACGAGACCAAAAATCGGCCTTTATAAAGGATTTCTACACTGCCGGTCTGCTCCAATGTGATGGAACTTGAGAACTTTGAACGGTCCGGCACTGAGATAAATGCAGAAATAAGCGAGCTGCGCTGAATTAACAATGTATCGTAGCAGTTGGAAGCTTTTCTTTTAATGCCTCACAGTCGGCAGGCGAAACATTTGCCATCCTCAAGAATATCCTTTTCAGGTTTGTTAGATTTTCTAAAGGAGTTATGTCTGAAACATTAGTATTCTGTAGGTCTATGCTTTCCAGATTTGTCAAGTTTCGTACAGGGCTTATATCTGAAACATTGGTAGACACCAGGCCCAAATATTCCAAGTTTGTCAAGTTTCGTACAGGGCTTATATCTGAAACATCCGTGCTGTTCAAATTTAACCACTTTAAATTTGTCAGGTTTGCTAAAGGCGTTATGTCAGTGATGGGGGCGCCAACCAATATCAGTGATTCTAGGCAGGTCATATCGCTTATTTCATTCAAATTGTATCCTGAAGCCTCGAGCTTTTCCTCGCTTTCTTTGGTAAGCATGACAGCACTGCGTTTTCCGGAAGATATATGTTGTGTTGTATACCCTTTGCTGTTGCTGCAGCATTTTTCGCATGGCTGAAACGACTGAACACAACCGCTTAGTGCGGCTCCTAAGATTAGTAGTGAAATTATAAGCAACTTACTTTTCATAATTTATGATTATGTTTTCGTACTATTTTAATCTTTCGGTCTGCAGTTGGTGTCAAGTTGTTTGAGCTAGTATTCATATGTGCTGGTTTTTCTTCTTCGCCTTCTTTTGCTCACTCTGACTCTATTCTTGGCGCAAGGAAATATGTGAGCGAGGCACTCCCAATATTGTAGGATATCTCAATCGGGGCATCGCCCTTCAGCTTCAAGGTTATGTCAGCATCCCCTCCGGGAACTTTCAGCATATCCTGCAGGTAATCCAATGGAAACATGCTTGCTGCAGGCTTTGACGCATTCAATTCAATTAGGCTTTTATCATCTTTTTTCGTTTCATTATCAACAGTGCCCTTGCTGCTGCTTGCCTTTACAAAAAAGCAATCAGAATCAACTCCAAGGGAGACATGGGTGCTGATTAATGCCGCGTCCTTTAAAGCATCCTGCAGTACTGCTGCCTTTAACTTTACTGTTGCATCAAAATCTATTTTTGGATTGGGCAGCTCAGCAGCGCTGATATCGATAAGAGGCACCTGGAACTTTCTCGTGCTGTTTCCCTTGAACCGCACAACCAGCCTGCTCTTGTCCTCGCTCAATTCTATTGAGAGCAAATCATCTGGCTTTGCCCTGCCCATTATCTGGTTGAGGTAATCCAAGTCCATGCCCAATTTCATCTTGCCCTCAACATTGAATTCCTTGAATGCGCCCTTCTCCATCCTGAAATCCACCATGGAAATCTGACTTGGATCAGTTGCCTTCAAGAGCAGTGCGTTCTCATCAAGGATGAATTCTGCCTCATCAATCAAAACGCTGATTGCATTAATGCTCTTCTGGAAATCAGATGCCTTTTCAAGAACCAATTTCATAAGTCCCACCTTAAGAAGAATTGTTAGCTAAGCATTAAAATTGTTTTCCCTGCCTCAGCATATTCCCCTGAAGTCTGCTGGCAGCTTTCCAGTTGCAAGAAGCGAGGAAAGGTCGTCGAAGAGCCAGAGCTTTACGCAGCCTATTGCAGGGATTCTGAATATTGACTTTCCCTGGATTTCCTCTTCCCTAACAGGATAGAGGGTGATGCAATGCTTCTCAGGGATACTATAGCGGACTTTGCCGCAGTCCTGGTCAATGGTATTATTGTTTATGCTATCTCCCTTTGTTAAAACATAGTGCCCATCGGAAGCAGAAATTTTTGCCACAATCCTGTGGATGATTGGTTGTTGCAAATATTGGCTGAAATACACTGCAATACTTCCCTCCTTAGTTATTTTCACTGTTTCACCATTGCTGAATTCGATTGAATCAATCTGAATCCCATGGGGAGTGGAAGCATAGTGGGGAGTGGCAAAGGAAGAAAAGGGCTTTCCGGCGAGCTGTTCCTGCAATTTAACCTCCGCTCCTTGCAGCTGCTCGAATGGGGTTCCCTGCAATACAATTACATCTCCCCTATGGTAAAGAGGCTCCATTGAACCGCTCACCACTATTACAAGGGGGCTAGATGTTCCAAGAGCTATGCCAAAAATGGAATAGATTGCCCAGGCGAATACAAATGCTGAGAGGAGATAGACACCCCAGTCAACTGCTTCCTTCCTCTCAAAAAGGAAAAGATATACATAGAACAGGCTGAGCAATAGGAAGAAGAAGGGTGTAGCTCCCAATACGATAGAAACCAGAATTGAAAGAAGTATGTAGCTAGCGACAAAAACAACCCATTGGAGGGGCTTGCTCAAAGCGTGCACTCTTGGGATTATGAAAAGGTCTACGTAAGTAAAGGGGTCAATCCAGCGGAGCTTCCTTTTGATTGCTGCAATTTTTTCCCTCATTTTTATCACGGGTGTGTGCTTTCCCCCATTGTTACGGCACTCGCAATCAAGTGGGCTATTCTAACCGCTTCAGGCAGGTTGCTGAAGAAAATTGTTTTTTTGAGCAGTATTCTTGCTTTTTC
>JAFCCK010000140.1 GCA_017610245.1 Candidatus Iainarchaeum sp. | reverse complement strand
CAGGTTAAGAGCAGAATGGACTACAGCAAACAGAACAAGATAGATGAAGGGGAAACCGCAAAGGACCTGCTTACCCTCTAATTTTAAAATCTCTTGTTTTTCTAATATTAATTGTACGCCACGGTAGCTCAGCCTGGTTAGAGCACTAGACTCATAGTTTTCCAATGGGATATCTAGGTGTCGGGAGTTCAAATCTCCCCCGTGGCATTATTCACTAGTAGCCCCTGAAAACCCCTTTCTTTCTGAATCGCCTGTGCCTGTCCCAGGATTTTTTCGCGTACTGGTTGGCTTTTTTTGCTGCTTTGGAATCTTGTGGTTTTACAACAGCGGCACCATAACCTTGATTGTATGCGGCATATTTTCTCCAAGTGGTCCTCTTCTCAGAAGGAATTGCCCTGGCTAACCATGCGTAATGCCTTACCGAAGCGGCAATGTTCTGCCTCAAATCAAAAGGATCTGTTACTTTTACCGGCATTGGCCACTTTGCCAAATCATCCAAAGTATCCTTTTTCAATTGCCCTATTCCAAGTTCACCATTCTTACCAATTGCATTGGGGTTGAAATTTGTTTCAACAGAAAAAGTGGTATAAACCTGGTAGGGATCGACAAGCTGTTTCCCAGTCCGATTTATTTTACATCTTTTATTGTATTTCGCACACTCTTCTGCAATCATAATCTTTATGTCATGCAGCAATGCTTCGCTGGGCGTGAACTTATCCTTCCAGTGCTGGGCAAATTCCACTCCATATGCCTTTGCTAATGCCCTTCCGGAAAGCCCTGGTTTGTAAACCCTGAGCTGTTGCTTTGGCTTTTGCTGCGGTGGTTTCCCCCCAGGCAGTTTGGGCTTTGGCATTTCAGGCGCTAACCTCACCACTGCTGGGGGTCGCCTCTCTGCCAGCGTAACCGCCCTGCCCAGGCGCCTCCCCGCCTGGAATGTAAGGGCGCCAGCTGTTGCAACAGCTGCCATCAAAGCAGCCGCTACCCTCTTGCGCCCCCTCTTGGGAACTATTACCATTACGCCGCTTTTCCCTCTTTTTACCCTTTGCTTTGGCCTCATAGTGAATCAATTTTTTCGTGAACCTTTCCTTGCGGAACAGAGTTCCGCGAGGCCTCGTGGTTCTTGGGAACCACAAGGTGGAAGCGAATTCCAGCAGGAATTCGTGCTCCGAAAAGGCTCTCAGCACTCAAAATCTTCGTCATCCCGTTCCCCAGAAACGGTCGGTGCTCAGCCTGCTCATCACACAAGGATTATAAATTAATTCATTTAAAAGAATATTTACCACTACTTATTTCAAAATGCCCCGGTAGTGTAACGGTTAAGGTGGCCTTGTTTTTGTTAAAAATAAGCTGCTGCCGCAAGCATACGAGCCTCTCAAGCTCGTGATTCGGGTTCGAATCCCGGCTGGGGCACTAAATCATACAGTTCGGTTTTTAGGGCAACGTTTATATATTTGAGCTGTTGCGGTGAACTGTATGGTTAAAAGAAAACAAATTCAAATAAAGAAAGTCAACGGCTACATTGACTTTTATGGCCATAAAGAACGAATCCAAACATTATTGAAACGAATCAAAGAATCTAGTTTACCGAATGGCTTGAAAAAGGCTCTTATCGAATACTCTGGCAAAATAAAGCACTTGAGGCTTCCAACACAATACAAATCCGTTTATTTGGCCTTCATGACGCTTAGGGAAATAAACAAGTCTCCGGAAGACATTACAATTGAAGACGTTGAAAAATGGTACAATCACGTGGTTGAAAAAAGAGAGAAAGGAAAGTGGGGTGCTGGAACAATCAATACGCGCATTGTTTTTTTCAAGAAGTTCATGCGTTACCATTTTAGAATGAAGAAAGGCCGCTACCCTAAGTGTGTTGACTGGTTGGAGGCAAACTTTAGGGATGAGAAAGAGGTCAAGGTCAACGAGTTACCGTCTCAAGAGCAAGTTAAGGAAATAATTGACTTGGCTCAGGGGGATGGCACAAAACTCTTTGTTAGAAATCAGGGCTTGCTCGCGCTTTGGAATGATTGTGGGTTAAGGCCAACGGAAATCCAAGGCCTTAATGTTTCGGATTTGACCGAGGAAAACGGTTACTTGGTTGTAAGCATTAACCAAAGCAAAACACAGAACGGTATCCGGAGACTGCCTTCTTATTTGGCCATGCCGTTCATTAAAAAGTATTTGGGGTTGCGTGGAATAGAAGTGAAAGATAACCGTGACCAGCCGTTGTTTACTGATCGTTTTGGAAACAGAATGACTTCGGATGCAATTAGAATGGTTGTCAAGCGCGCTTTTAAAAAAGCAAAAGTCAATCTACCTAAAAGCAAGCGAATCATTGGAAAGGTTTTCAGAAACACTTTTTCTTACAGGGCAGCAGACCACTATAACTACTCACAACTTTATTACGCTTTAGGCTGGTCTAGGGGAATCTCTGGAATATACAATCCAAAGGACTACCGCAAACTCATTGAACCATACTCCAAAATGATCAGGGAAGAAAACAATCCAATGCTCCCTAAACTATGCAAGTGTGGTCATTTGAACCCAAACATCGAGTTTTGTGAAAAGTGTGGGCAGGATCTTAGCGCTATAACTTTTCTAAACCAAGACAATCAAAAGGAGGTGTTACGGAACTTGATTGAAGAAAAGTATGGTGAGGAAATGATTAGAAGGTTGATTCGGGAAGAAATCAAGACTGAGTTTAAGAAAGAAAACTAG
>JAFCCK010000139.1 GCA_017610245.1 Candidatus Iainarchaeum sp. | reverse complement strand
GCTGATTTCGCTGTGCTGGAATACGGCACAGGAATGGTTATGTGTGTGCCAACGCACGACCAAAGGGACTTTGAGTTTGCTGAAAAATATGAATTGCAGAAGAAGGTTGTTATACAGCCCAAGGAGAAAGAGCTCAATGCACACACAATGGAAAGGGCTTTTGTGGATGAAGGTGTGCTGGTGAACAGCGGGCAGTTCAATGGATTGGGAAATATTGATGCAATTGAAAAGATTTCTGACTGGCTGGAAAAGGAAAAGAAGGGGGAAAGGACTGTCAATTACAAACTCAAGGACTGGCTGATTTCAAGGCAAAGGTTTTGGGGCACGCCCATCCCGATAATTTACTGTCAAAAATGTGGGGTTGTTCCTGTTCCGGAGAAAGAGCTGCCAGTACTGCTGCCTGATCCAAAAAAGGCAAAATTTGGGGGAGGTAATCCCTTGGCAACAGTGAAAGAGTTTGTTAGATGCAAATGCCCGAAGTGTAACGCTCCCGCCAAAAGGGAAACAGACACAATGGATACTTTTGTGGATTCCTCATGGTATTTTATGCGCTATTGCTCTCCCAAAAACAAGAATGTGCCCTTTGATAAAAAGATTGTGGAGAAATGGCTACCTGTCGACCAATATATCGGGGGCATTGAACATGCAATAATGCATCTGCTTTACGCACGCTTTTTTACAAAGGCATTGCGCGACTTGAAGTTCTTGAAGGTGGATGAGCCATTCAAGAGGCTTTTCACGCAGGGAATGGTCATAAAGGACGGCAGGAAGATGAGCAAGAGCTTCGGCAATATTGTAGACCCAATGGAAATAATCAACAAGTACAATACTGATACAGCAAGAATGTTTATGCTGTACTCGGCATTGCCAGAGAAAGAGCTTGACTGGAGCGATAAAGGAGTGGAAAGTGTTTTCAAGTTCTTGAACAGGGTAATAGAGCTTGTGGAGGGGAACAAGAACAAGCTTGGCTTTGGGAAAATAAATACTGCAAAGCTTTCAAGCACGGAAAAGCTATTGTTGTCGAAGACGCACCGTACCATCATTGTTGCAACAGAAGAGATTGAGAAAAAGCACCTGAATTATGCGATTGCAGCAATTGTAAAGCTGGTTGATGAGCTGAGGAAGGAAAGGTATGGGGAAGCGGACAAGAATTTGAAGGGCTTCTGTATTGAAACAGCAATAAAGCTGCTATCGCCCTTTGCACCGCACATCTGCGAGGAGCTCTGGGAGAGAGTGGGCAAAAAGGGCTTTGTGAGTGTTGCAGAGTGGCCAAAAGCGAATGAAAAGTTCATTGACAGGAAGGCAGAGGCTGCTGAAGAGCTGCTGGAGAGAACGAGGCAGGATATTGTTACTGTAAAAGAGCTTGCTAAAATTGAAAAGCCGAAGAAAATAACACTGTTTGTTGCCCCCGAATGGAAGTGGAAAGCACTGGAAGCTATGAGGAAGGCTATCGGGGAGAAGCCTGATTTCGGAAAGGCGATGAAGGCGGTTGCTGCTGTGAAGGGTGTTCCAAAGGCTGAGGCACAGGGATTTGTGAAGGCAGTAATAAATAAGCTTGGGGAATACAGGGATGCTGTGAAGATTGAGGAATTCAAGGCGCTGAAGGAGACTGCCCCGCAGCTTGAAAAGGAGTTTGGCGCAAAAGTGGGCGTGGAAAAGGCAGAGAAGAGCAGGGAGGGAAAGGCAAGGAATGCCCTGCCTGGAAAGCCCGCCATCTACATGGAATAGAAAGAATTAAATTGCTGAAAGATGTGTTTTTATTATGCGAAGGATATCGAAGCGTGCAAAAATCAGAGCTGCGGCAAAACCAAAGCGACCGCGGCTTAAACTGAAAATCGCTAGGGGTCTCGAAAAACTCAGGGAGCTGCCAGAGGGCACTCTTAGCATGCCAGAGCAAACAGTTCTGAGAAGGATTGATGATATTCTTACCGGCGTCAAGCCTGGGCAACTGAGGGAAACTGATTTTAATAATATGAAAAGAATAGCAAGAAAGTATAGAGTAAAGCTCTAATTACATATTCTCTATTGCTTCTATGTTGAGAAGCGAGAGACCGTTTTTTAGAACTTGTGCAACAGCTTCCACCAATGCAAGCCTTGCTGCTGCTAGTTGAGGGGTTTTCGCTTTTATTACTGGAAAAGAATGATAGAATGTGTTGAATGTGGAGGCAATGTTGAGCAGGTGCTGGGAGAGAAGATGCGGCTGCAACGTGAGCGCGGCTTTTTCTACAATGCCCGGGAACTTATAAAGGAGAAGCACAAGCTGCTTTTCAATATCATCCTTCAGGAGCGAGTAATCAGCTTTTCCCTTTGGCTGCTTTGCCTTTCGCAGGATGCTTTTTGCCCTTGCATAAGTGTATTGCAAGTATGGCCCTGTTTCCCCCTCAAAAGAAATGCTTTCTTCTGGGTTGAAGTGCAAATCGCGCTTCTCATCCACGCGAAGCATATAAAATTTTATTGCAGCGAGCGCTATCGCCTTTGCCCTCTTATCCACTTCTGATTTTGAGAGCTTTGGATACCTCTTCTTCAACTCTTTTTCTGCCATTTCTTTCATTTCCTGAATCAAATCATCGGCATCAACAACTGTGCCTTCCCTGGACTTCATTCTGCCGTGGGGTAGGTAAACCATTCCATAGCTGAGGTGTCTGCAGTTTTTTGCCCACTTGAATCCAAACAGCTCAAGTATTTTGAAAAGCTGCTTGAAGTAAAGGTTCTGTTCGCTTGCTACCACCCAAATGCCTTCATCAAGCTTGAA
>JAFCCK010000009.1 GCA_017610245.1 Candidatus Iainarchaeum sp. | reverse complement strand
AGAATTTGGATGGGCTGCCATTGCCTGCATTTGATAAGGTTCCAATGGATTACTACACAAAGCCAGGGCTCTACTGCGTGAGGGGAATTCCAATCTCAGGCTTTTATGTTTTCAGCAGCAGGGGCTGCCCTTATAGGTGTGAGTTCTGCGTGAACAAGAACATTTTCAAGAGAAGGATAAGGTTCAGAAATCCAGGAAAGGTTGTTGATGAGATTGCCTTCCTGGTTGAGAAATACAAGATTGACGGCCTCTATTTCTATGATGACACCTTTGCTGTGAACAGGAAGCATGCAGAGGCAATTTGCGATGGAATGAAAAGCAGGGGGCTTGATTTGTTGTGGGCCTGTGAAACGAGAGCGAACCTTGTGCATGAGGATTTGATGAGAAAGATGAGAAATACGGGGTGTGTGCAGATTGACTTTGGGGTTGAGTCAGGGAGCCCGGAAAACCTTGTAAGGCTGAACAAGGACATTACTGTTGAGCAGATTGAGAATGCATTTGCAATATGCAAGAAAGTTGGGATAAGAACGTTTGCGAACTTTATGATAAACACGCCGGATGAAACAGAAGAGGATGTGCAGATGACTGTTGACCTTGCGAGGAAGCTTGATGCTACTGTTACAATATTCAATATTACAACGCCCTATCCGGGAAATGAGATTTACGAGAAGATTGGAGGCGTGCCTCTCGAGGATTATGAAACTCTTGGGCCAAGCCCTGAATCATTCCAGGCATGGATTTCCATGATGGAAACAAAGTACAAGTTTTCAAAGCACAAAATCCCGCTTGAGAAGCTGGTGAAGGAGCTGACAGATGAATTTCCCAGTATCCACACACTCTCATTCAAGAGCCCAAAGTATATGGCCAAGTTCCTGAGGAATATTTCCTTCCTCTTCAGCCCGCGCTATATGCGGATTCTACTCAAGAGCAAAAGGAAGAAGGAATATGCAAAGTGGATTCTGGCGCTGCGGAACTATCTCAAGAGCCAGAAGAATGCATAGTACTGATTTTACCTTCCAATTCCCTTGTATGAGATGCCCTCTTTTATTATCCCTTCTTTATCGAGGGAATTTCTTGTATCAACGACCAGCTTTGCCCCTGTTTTTTTAATGTAGCTTGGGGAAAGGGATTTGAGAAGCGAGCTGTGGTGCGTTAGGAGCAGTATGCAGTCTGCCCCTTCAACAGCCTCCTCAAGGGAGGAAACATTAGAGTGCGAGGGCAAAAGTGGGTCAAAGATGCTGAGCTTTGTGCCCTTTTCCTTGAGTACAGCTATCACTTTCAATGCCGGGCTTTCTCTGGGGTCATCAACATCTGGCTTGTATGAAACCCCCAAAGCGGCTATCTTTGCCCCTGCGATTTTTATGCCAAGTTCTTCCAGTTCGCTTTCAACAAGAGAAACCACATAAAGGGGCATGCTTTTGTTTATTTCCCTTGCAAGTGAAAGGAAGCGATGCTTGAAGCCGCTCTGCCGGGCGCGCTCAATTAAGTAATAGGGGTCCTGGGGAATGCAATGCCCGCCAACTCCTGGACCAGGATAAAAGGGTATATAACCAAATGGTTTTGTGGAGGCTCCTTTTATTACCTCAAGCAGGTCAATGCCCATCTTGTCAAAGCTTTTCGCCAATTCGTTTACAAAGGCAATATTTACATCCCTGAAAGTGTTTTCAACAACCTTTACTGCCTCGGCACTCTTCACGCTGCTTAAAACTACTATGGGGGCGCCGATTATTGATTGATAGAATGCCTTTGCTTTCTCTGTGCCCTCTTTTGAAAGGCAGGCAAGAACCCTTGGAATCTTTTCAATTGTAAAGCGCCTGTTGCCAGGATCAATCCTCTCAGGGCAATGCCCCAAAAAGAAGTCCTTTCCGGCTTTCAGACCGCTCTTCTCCAACAGGGGCTTGACAATGGTTTCAACTGTTCCTGGATAAACAGTGGATTCAATTACAACAAGCTGGTTCTTTTGCAATACAGTGGCAAGCTCTTTGCAAGCACTTTCGACAAAGCTCAAATCGGGCTTGTTTTGAATTGCAGGAGTTGGAACGCAAACAAGTATTACATCTGCCTGCTTAAGCTCTTTCGCATCGGAGGTGGCTTTTATTTTTCCCTCAAGGGAGGGCAGCTGCTCTTCAAGCACAGAATCCTTAATTGGGCTTTTTCCGCTGTTAACCAATGCTATCTTTTTAGAATCTTTCTCTAAGCCTATTACATCATGCCCTCTTTTGGCACAAAGGCATGCAAGCGGCAACCCTACATAGCCCAGGCCAACTACTGCAACCGTTTTTTCCGCCATACAAATCACATTCCATCAAAACATTTAAAACAGTGAAATTGCTCTCACTATGGAGATTTTTTCAAGGAGTAGTGGCAGCAATTGGGCCAAATTTCCTTCCACAAACCAGTAGCTGAAAAGGCTAAGAAGGTTGAAAGGGTCAGGAATTACACCGGTGGAAGCGGCAAATAACAGGAATACTATGAAAGTATAAACAGCCAGCAGAACCAATGGCATCTTTAGCCTTGGCTTTTTTGAAAGAAGCGCCGCTATTCCCAGAACAATTAATGGGAAAAGGATAATGACAAAGCGGTTTCCAAAGCTCCAGCCGCTATGCCAACCGCTCCAAGCGGAATAAACCCAGAAATTCAGGCCAACAAAGGAGAGCAGAAGCAATCTCTTTTCCCTTGAAAAAAACCAAAGCCCGACAATTCCTGCAATAACCAGTGGGGTCCACAATAAAATGCCCTGGTTCAAGTCAAAGAGCACCTCAAGGATATGCACCGGGAAAAAAGAGTCAAACACTGCTTTCTCATGAAATCCTGCTGAAAGAGGGCTGCCAAATTGGAACTGGAAGTAGAGCATCAGGAAAATCGCAAATGGGGCAAAAAACCCTACAAGCGTTGCCGCATCCTTTTTTCTTCCCTTTAGCAGGTAGAATATAATCAGGGGCAAAGCAAAGAGGGCAGAGGTATAGCGCGTTATTGTGAGAAGCCCAAGGAAAATTCCCTGCAGGCGGGCATCTGGTTTTTTTAGAATGCTGTACAGCAGAAGGGCCATAAGCCCTGCTTCAAAGGCATGGCTGTAAGAGAGGTCAGCACTTGCATACCAGAGCAATGGAGTTCCAAAAAAGGCAAGAAGCAGTGCGAGCAGCGCACTCTCTCCATAGTATTGTTTTACAATTTTGAAAGAGAAAAATAGTGCGATAATTGCAAATATCAGGGCTGTGAGGATAAAGGCAAGCTGGTTTACGAGAGGGGCGCCCCTTTCCACTACAAAAAATTCATCCGCTATGTGGAACTGTGGAAAGGCTGCGAGCTGCATGGAGAAAAGATAAAGCGGGAGGGAGAATAGGGCAGGGCCTGGAGCATAGTGTGAAACAAACTTTCCAGTTGCCTCATTAAACACTACATAGGGCTTTCCCGACACTTCATTGAAGCGCTGCTGGTTTTCAAGGTTAAGTGTGCCATCGCGCCCAATCGCCTCGAGCAGGGCATAATAGCCAAAGCCATCTCCCGAAACAACAGGGGAGAAGAAGAGAAAGAGGAATGCGGCTATAAGGGAGAATGCAACCAGTTCATTTCTTGAAAATTGGAATTTCATCTTTTCACCCAAGTATGCGTATTTTGAGCAATATAAATGCGGCTTTGATTCCATCCATTACATTTATTTTCTTCTCTGCCTTTTGCCTTGCCTGGTAGGAGATTGGAATCTCCTTTATCCTAAAGCCGTGCTTTAGAAATCTTGCAGTAATCTCCGGCTCAATGTCAAAGCCGTTTGCCTTTAGTGCAATCTTGTCCAGTGCGCTCTTCCTGAAAACCTTCTGGCAGGTTTCCATGTCAGTGATGCGCTGGCCAAAGAGGAGAGAGGTCCAAAGGGAGAGAAGCCTGTTGCCAAAATAGAATGTAAAGGACATGTTTTCCGGCTTCCCCAGGAAGCGCGAGCCGTAAACAACGTTATTGCCCTTGAGGAGTTGGCCCAGAATGGTTTCAATATTTTTTGGGTTGTACTCCAAATCAGCATCCTGTATTGCAATAACACTCCCAGCCGCAGCTTTGAAGCCCTGCCTCAGTGAAAAGCCCTTGCCCCTGTTCTTGCTATGGGAAAGGAGCCTTATGGCCGGGATTTTTTTCAGTATTTCCAAGGTGCGGTCAGTGCTTCCATCGTTTATTACAATTATTTCCTTTGCAAAGCCCTGCTTTGCAAAACTAACTTTTTTGATTTCATTCAGGGCCTGGACTATTCTGCTCTCCTCGTTGTAAGCCGGCACAACAATTGAAACAAGCTTTTTCTCCTGCATTTTTTTCCTCACAATGGCTTCTCCATCGAATTGAATAGCAGGAAGCCAATGGCTGCTGCGATAAGGTTGAAGAGCAAAATTGTTAAAGAGAAAGACACTGCAACTGCTGGTGCAATGCCAAGCAACCAAGCATCACTATTGAGGCTGCTTCTCTTGTGCCAAGTCCGGAGAAAGAAATTGGAAGGGCCTCAATCAGCAGTATTACTGGGAGAATGGAGATGAATGGAAAAAATGGTATTTCAATTGAAAGGGCTGACGCAATAACATATAACTGGAAAAAAACAATGAACCATGAGACAATTGTTAGGAGGCTGACAACAAACGACAGCTTTTTCTCTTTCCTGTAAAGTGAAATCGCCTGGTAGAAATTGTTGAACCCCCCTTTAATGCCCACCTTGAATTTTTCCGGAGCAAAGATGTTGAAAAATGGTCTAAGGAAAAAGCGCGTGAATTCTTTTCTCAAGAGCAACGCAAGGGCGATAACAAAAACAGCAAAAAACAAGACGAGGGAGAATAAGACGGGGCTACCTGCTTCTGCAGGAACAGCAAGAAAGAAAAATCCAACAAAAGCGAATGCGAAAAGAAACGCAAGGTCCAATGCCCTTTCAACGAATACTGCTGCAAGCCCCTCACCCAGCGAGAGTCCGAAATTCTTTTTCATGTAAAGCGCCCTTATTGCATCACCGCTTTTGGCAGGTGAGGCCGTGCCAAAAAAGAATCCAACCAGCCAGATTTTCATATTCTCAAGCAGCGGTGTATGGCTTTTGAAAGGCGATACGAGCAGCTGCTGCTTTGCCCCCTTCAGAGCCAGGCTCGGCAAAAGGATAGCAAGGGCAAGCAGGAAAACAAGCGGGTTTAGCTTGAGCATGCTCGCTGCGATTGTATCAGGGCCCACAGAGAGCACTATCCAGAGGAACAAAATAATGCCTAGCAGGGAAAGAATTATTTTTTTCATTTTAACAGATAAAAATTGGAGATTAAAGCTTTTAAAATGCTGCTGATGCAATCTTCGAAAATTGCACCAAAAAATCAGCAATTTCCCTTAAACCATTCGATTGTCTTTTTGAGACCCTCTTCCCAATCGACCTTGGGCTCCCATCGCAGCTCCTTTCTTGCAAGGGAAATGTCGGGCTTTCTCCTTATGGGGTCGTCCTTGGGGAGGGGCTTGAAAACAATTTCTGAATTGGAATCTGTGAGCGATTTTATTTTTTCAGCGAGCTGCAGTATTGTTACTTCTGTTGGATTTCCGATATTCACCGGAAAGGAGTAGGAAGAATTTATAAGGGCGTAAAGCCCTGCAATAAGGTCAGAAACATAGCAGAAGGAGCGCGTCTGCTCTCCCTTGCCATAAACCGTAATTGGCTTTCCAGCGAGAGCCTGGGTGATGAAGTTGGGGATAACCCTGCCATCATTTGCACGCATTCTAGGTCCGTGGGTATTGAAGATGCGTGCAATCCTTGTTTGCATCTTATGCTTTCTATTGTAAGCCATTACAAGGGCCTCTGCAAAGCGCTTTGCCTCATTATAGCAGCTTCTTTCCCCTATTGGATTCACGTTCCCAAAATAGCTCTCGCGCTGTGGATGCTCCAAGGGGTCGCCATAAATCTCGCTGGTAGAAGCCTGCAGGAAAACAGCATTCTTTTCTCTTGCAAGCTCCAGCATATTCTTCACCCCAGCACTGCCTGCATCAAGGGTTTCAAGTGGAAGCTGCTGGTAATCAATAGGGGAAGCAGGAGAGGCAAGGTTATATATTTGAGAGACATCTGCATCTATTTTACCTAGGTTACAGATATCCGCCCCTACAAAAGAAAAATTTTTGTTTGCCTCAAGCTCTTCCAGATTGCTTTTGCTCCCAGTGATAAAGTTATCAATGCCAATAACGCTGCTGCCCTTCTCCAGCAACAGCCCGCAGAGGTGCGAGCCGATGAAGCCGGCTGCTCCCGTAACAACAATTGTATTGCTCACTTCTCTCTCCCGAACTTTTTTTCCCACTCTTTTCTTGCCTCTTCGAGTGTTTCAAGGGTTCCAATATCGTAATACTTCCCCTCGTAAACATAGCCGTATACTGGCTGCACTCTGTAGAGCCATTCAACAAACCTGCCTGGCGCATCAGGATTGTTGCCCTCATCGAGATAGCGCTTGATTAGCTTCACTGTTTCTCTGGGATAGATGTAAGTTGCAACAGAGCACAGGGTGGAGGGCGGCTCCTCGGGCTTTTCCCTGAAATAATTTATAACGCCTCTTTCATCAAGTGTCACAACACCAAGCCTTTTCGCCATCTCCTTGCTTCCAACATCGTAAATTAGGACTACCGGCGCATTCTTCTCCCTGTAAAAGTTGTATATTTCCTTCAAGCCGAAATCAAAAAGGCTGTCGCTGTTTATTATCATAATCTCTTCGTTTATCTTCTTCTGGTCAATGACAAACTGTATGTCCCCTATACAACCCAAGCGAGTTTCGTTGCTTGTTGTGCCATCATTCAGCACTTCGATTGGGATTTTAGAGGAAAAGTCCTTGCTCCATCGGAACAGAATATCGTAAAACTTTGCATTTGTAACAACATAGATTCCATCTATCGCGTCTCCCAGCTCTTCAATTTTGTGGATTAGAATTTCAATGATGGGTGTGCCCCCTATCTCCAGCAGGCACTTTGGCTTGTCCTTTGTAAGGGGCCATAGGCGAGTTGCATAGCCCGCTGATGGCAGTATTAATTTCATCTCCCCACACCATGGTATTCAAAGCCAAGCTGTCGCATCTGCTTCGGCTCAAACATGTTTCTCCCGTCCAGTATTACTTTTCCCTTCATCACGCTTTTCAGCTTGTCAAAATCAATGTTCCTGAACTGCTGCCATTCCGTGAGGAACAAAACAGCATCTGCTCCCTTTGCCGCTTCATAAGGATTGGGACAGAATTCCACATTGCTGAAAAGGGTTTTTGCACTATGCTCTGCAGCAGGGTCATGGGCTGCAATTGTTGCTCCCTCGTTCTGCAGCGCCTTTACGATATCGATTGAAGGCGCGAACCTCATGTCATCGGTGTTTGGCTTGAAAGCAAGGCCGAGAATGGCAATTTTCTTTCCCTTCAGGTTCCACAACACCTTTTCAATCTTTTTCACAAAAGCCCTTCGTTGCTGCTCGTTTATGTTCTGCACCTCCCTCAACAGCTTGAAGTCATAGCCGCTCTTCTGCGCAATCTTTATGAATGCCTCAACATCCTTTGGGAAGCAGCTGCCGCCGTAGCCGATGCCTGCATTTAGGAAACTTTTTCCAATCCTTTTATCCATTCCCATGCCTTCCGCAACCTTATTCACGTCTGCGCCAGTTTTCTCGCAGATGTTTGCTATGGCATTTATGAAGGAAATCTTTGTGGCAAGGAAGCTGTTCGAGGCGTGCTTTATTATCTCAGCGCTCTTTATGTCGGTGAAAATCATCGGCGCTTGCAGTGGCTCATAGATTTGCCTCATGACCTGCTTTGCTTTTTCGCTGTTTGTTCCAATCACAATCCTGTCAGGGTGCATGAAGTCCTCGACAGCAGAGCCTTCCCTCAGAAACTCGGGATTGCTTACCACGGCAAATTCCACATTATGGGGGTTATTTTTGCTGAGGATTTCTGCAATCTTTTCCCCTGTTTCCACAGGGACAGTGCTCTTTTCAACCACAATCTTGGGGTTTTTCGCTGCAATTGCAATGCCCCTAGCGACATTCTCCACATGGCTCAAGTCAGCCTCCCCATTTTCCTTTTGGGGCGTTCCCACGGCAATGAAGATTACCTCGCTTTTTTCAACAGCAGAATCAAAATCAGTAGTAAAGGAAAGCCTTCCTGCTTCCTTGTTGCGTAGTACAAGGGGCTCCAAGCCGGGCTCGAAGATAGGAATTTCCCCCCTCTTCAGATTCTCAATCTTCTCCTCATTGATGTCAACACAGATAACCTCATTGCCCAGCTCGCTAAGGCAAGTGCCAACTGTAAGACCAACATAACCAGTTCCGATAATGGCAATCCTCATAGCCCACCGACCAGCCGGTAATAAATTAAAGGGAAAAGGTTTAAGAAGTTAAAGGGACAGGAAGGCAATTAGCTCCTGCTTCTCCCTTTCTATTTCCTCGATTGAAACATTTGCCAGGTGCTCGAAAATGAGCGGCATTTTCCGCAGATTTGGAATCTTGTTCAGGAGAGCGAAATTGAATCTTTTCGGGAATGGCAAGTGATCAGGCATATCAACGCTTTCATCAGGGCCCCTGCTGTAGTGGAGGTGCACCTCGCAAACTCTAGGGAAGAATTGCTGCCAGCTCTCTATATTTTCTTCAAGGAGCGCATGACCGTAATCAAAGAGAAAACCCAGCCCTGGGCACTTTTCAAAGAAGGGAGCGAAATCCTGGGGCTTGCGTAGCAAAGGTGTAATCCTCTCTCCAGGGGTGTTCTCGATTGCGAAGGAAATTCCCGTTTGTGTGCTGAGCTTTAGGGCAAATCCTGCCACTTTTGAAAGGTTCTGTAGGCTTTGCTCCCTTGGAAGTGGACTGCCTTCCTTGCCCAGATTTACGCCGTGAACCTCTCTGCCCCAGAGCAATTCATTTGCAAAGCCGGGATGGATTCCTATGGCAAGAGCTTCAACAATTTCAGCTGCCCTGAAGAGGTTTTCAATAACCGCTTTGTTCTGCTTTGTAAGCCCCAAGGAGGCATTAAACCAAAAGCGCTCGCGCTGCGGGGGAAACAGCCCATGGACAGTGTAATGCATTTCAGGGAAATCGCGCTTTATTCTTTTCACTGTTTCCCAGACATTTTCCTCAAAGCTATGCCCAGCACCCAGCTCCACTGTATTGAAGCCGCTCTCCCTTACCTTTGCAACGCTGTCGTAAATTGGAATGCCCTTAGAAGCAAAGTACGTGCTGCTTAAGCCGAGCAAAAAAGAGGGCATTATTTCCACCACCTTAATAAAAAGACTAAAAGAAAACCTTTTTATATAACTTAATATTCAATTCTTTCGCATGTTGAGAAAATTTCTGCCATTGGCTTTGCTTATTGCGGTTGTGCTTTTTTTGAGCGGCTGTACGCAGCCGCCTGTTTGTGGTAATGACATAGTTGAGCAAGGGGAAGAGTGCGAAACAGACGAGCAATGCGTATCATCAGAGTTCTGCCAGGATTGCAAGTGTGTGCCAAGACCAGTGGAAACCTGTATTGATGAGGACGGCGATGGGCATTGTATTGAAGTAGTTTACCCCAATGGCGGAGAGGGATTCCAGGCCGGGGAAACTGTTGCAATAAAATGGCAACAGTTGAATATAGACATGGTTTCGATAGGCTATAAGGACTGCGAGAGCTGCCTTGCTTGGATCGCTTATAATTTTGAAGTTGACGGCGAAGCAATCGAAGGCACATATGATTGGCAAATACCAGAAAGCCTTGGAGGCCGGGACTGGGTAAAAATCAGCATAATAGGTTACCAGACGGGCGTGGGCAGCGAAAGCGATGAATCAGATGGAATTTTCAAAGTATATCCCTCGGTATTCCTCGATTTGAACGAATCTGTTGAGATAGAAGAAGATTACAGCTTGAAGTATGAGTACTATGGCACTCAGGGAGATCAAGTGTTGGCCAATATAGGATTGTATCGCCCAGATGGTGAATTTGCCACATGGCAGATGGGTGGTGCAGGAGACAGCATTGAATTGAGCAGCAATTCAATTTATGGGCTAATGAAGGTTTACATAGACCTAATTGGCGTGAGCAAGGAAGAGGTTGCCTTTACCTACGAAACCGATTATACGCCGCCATAAGTAACTGATTGAAGCAGGCGCTATTTCTTACTAATAAACAATATAAATTCTTTTTCCCCTAATTTAATCGGTTTAGCATGGATTTGGGAATCGGGAAAGCGTTCATTCTTGCTGGAGGAGAGGGTACTAGGCTGAGGCCAGTTACATACGAAATTGCGAAGCCCCTGCTTCCTGTGAAGGGAAAGCCGCTATTGCAGTGGAACATTGAGCTGTGTGAGCGAGTTGGTGTAAAGGAAATTGTTTTGGCTGTTGGATACAAGCACGAGCAGATTGAAGAGCGCTTTGGAAACGGGGAGAAACTGGGCGTGCAACTGCATTATAATGTGGAGGACAAGTTTTTGGGAACTGCGGGCGCGCTTAAATTTGCGGAGGATTTTTTCAAGGGAGAAGAGAAATTCATTATGATGAACGGCGACGAATGCAAGGATGTTGATTTTGCTGCCCTGGATAAAGTGCTTGAGCGAAATGATGCAATTGCGGCAATTGCCCTTACTTCAATTGAATACACTGCTGCCGGCGGAGTTGTGAAGCTTGACGGGGAAAAGATTGTAAATTTTGATGAGAAGCCCAAGGGCGAAAGGAAAGGGAGAAAGCTGATTAATGCTGGCGCTTATGTCCTGTCGCCGAGAATCCTTGATTACATCCCTGCAGGGAAAATGGTGAGCATTGAGAAGGAAGTTTTTCCGCAGATGGTGGAAGAGGGCAAGGCATTCGGAATTGAGTGCGTGCCGCAGTTCTACCAAACAGATACATTTGAAAGGTACGAGAAGGCAATTTTTGGCTGGAAGGGCTGGAAATAAAAAAGTTACTGAGAGGGGTTTATTTATGGATTTGAGCAAAAAAATCAGGACAGTTCCCCATTTCCCGAAGGGAGGGGTAATGTTCAAGGATATTACCACACTGCTGCAGGATGGGCATGCGTTTAGGCAGGCAATTGATGAGCTGGTTGAGTACTTCATCAAGAAGGATATGCACTTTGACAAGGTTGTAAGCACGGAATCCAGAGGCTTTATTCTGGGGGCGGTTCTTGCTTATGAATTCCATGCAGGGTTTGTGCCATTAAGGAAGCCTGGGAAGCTGCCGGCTGAAACGATAAAACAGGAATTCCAGACGGAATACAGCACCGATGCCTTTGAGATTCATAAGGACGCGATTGAGAATGGAGAGAGCGTGCTGGTTGTTGATGATTTGTGTGCTACTGCGGGAACTGCACGCGCAGCGGTTGACCTGGTTGAGAAGCTTGGCGGAAAGGTAAATGGGATTGCTTTCCTGATAGAGCTTACCTTCCTGAAAGGGAGAGAAAAGCTTAAAGGCTACGATATTTTTTCACTAATAAAGTACGACAAAGAGTAGACTCATTGGAAGTATCTTTCTTTGATCTCTTTAACCATATCTTCAGCTTTATTAATGTGTGGGATGACAATTAAGGGATAATCTGCAAAACCGTTCTCATCAAGGATCGTTCTCCGTTTTTTGAAATAACTTTCTTCTGTTTCAATTTTATCACCTAATTTGATTGGGGGATGAAACTCCAAGAAAAGTTTTTCATTTAGGAAAAAGTCAATTTCATAATTCTGGATTCTAAATTGGACATTTTTTCCCTCAACAGGAACATCAATCAAATCATGTCCAACTAATATCTTACAAACCTCCCGCTCTTGGTTTGAATCAAATTTACACCCCTTATACCAATAAGGCATATTTTCTCTCTGCTTCCTTCGAGAACGATAGACCAGATCAGGATAAAGTTCGTGTACTCGCTTGGACATTGCCATTAACTGTTTGGGGTGCTTTTTCATGCACTCCGATGTTGCCTTTTTTTGATGAGAATAAAAAGTACCGTTCTTCTTCATTATTTCATGAGTTTTTTTCATGTTTCGTCTTGAATGTTCGGGGTCTCTCTCATGAAGCTTTTTAGCCATCATCGAGAAGTATTCTTTGGCCTTGCCAGACTCTTTGAGTTGCTTCATTCGTTTCTTACCAGCTATCGAACCATACTTCTTGCCAAGCATATGTCCAATCCAAGGGTGTCTTTTCTGTGCAATTTTTCCTGCTTTGCTGTACAATTCATAACCATGTTTTTCAAAAGCCTTTCTTTGGTTTTTCTGGGCAATTAAGCAGTAGGCGTACCATAAAACAGTCTTTCTCTCATAACGAGAGCCAACTTTCAAACTAAGCTTTTCAGCTATTTCTTCGATAGACAAACCTTCCGCGAGAAGTTCTTTGACTTTGCTTCTCATCTTAACATGTTCTTTATTTTTCCAAGATTTAACCAACCTTCCACCAGAAGAATCTGGTTTTTGCCATTTATAACCGTTTGGAGAGAGTGGATTTCCGGTATTCACGGAAACCACCAGTCCTTCATGTTCTTACATAGTTCATCAAAAGAATATCCCTCTCCAAAAGGACTTTTTCTTGATTCTGAAAATTTCTGATTCATGAGCGAACCACCTCCAAAATATTACGAATTTTTTCGTGGACGTCTTGCGGTTTTTGAGGCATTAAATGCTTTACGCTGAGCAAAGCGAAGCTAAAGCTTTAAGCCGATAAAAACCGAGTCCTAAGAAAAAATTCTTTATTGGAGGTGGTGAGCGAATCAAAAAGAATTAATAAATGACGCCCTGAATTTCTATGTGGTGAAAAAATGGTTGAGGTTGTAATTCTCGGCACAATGGCACTCGATTCTGTTGAGACCCCCTTTGGAAAGGTTGAAAGAGCACTTGGAGGCTCTGCCAGCTATGCCGCGACAGCTGCCTCGCTCTTTGCGAAGCCCGGCATCGTGAGCATTGTTGGAAAGGATTTTCCAGAGCAGCACTTGCAATTTTTTGGATCCAGGGGAATTGACTTGAGGGGGGTTGAGAAGGCTGAGGGAGAAACATTCTACTGGAAGGGAAAGTATGGGTTTGACATAAATGTTGCGGAAACAATTGAAACACAGCTGAATGTTGTTGAGGGCTTTAACCCAAAGGTGCCTGCGGAATACAAGAATGCTGATTACCTTTTCCTGGGAAACCTTGAGCCCGCAGTTCAAAAAAGTATGCTGGAGCAAATGAACAAGAGACCAAAGCTTGTTGTGTCGGATACAATGAATTATTATATTGGAAAGGATAGGGAAGGGGTTTTGGAGATGGTGAAGCTGTCTGATATTGCGCTTATGAATGATGGGGAAGCAAGGCAGCTTTTCAAAACCACAAACCTGATGAAAGCAGCAAGGGAGATATTGAAGCTTGATTCCGAGCTTGCGATAATAAAGAAGGGCGAACATGGCTGTGTTTTTATGACAAAGGATTCATTCTTTTCCGCCCCGGGCTTTCCTCTTGAGAACGTTATTGATCCGACAGGCGCAGGGGACAGTTTTGCTGGCACGCTGACTGGGTATCTTGCGAAGACAAAGGATTTGGGAGAGGAAAACGTGAGGAAGGCATTGGTATATGCTTCCAGCGTGGCAAGCTATAACGCAGAGGGTTTTTCGCTGGAAAGGCTTAAGGAAATCTCAATGGAAGATATAGATAAAAGGTTTAACGAATTCAAGAAGATTGTGCAATTTTAGGTGTTGCGATGATTGGAATAATTGGCGGTAGTGGATTGGACGACCCTGGCATTTTGAAGGGTGCAAAGGATGTTGAGGTTGAAACACCTTATGGGAAACCAAGCTCTCCACTGAAAGTTGGGGAGATTGCAGGCAGGAAGGTGTGTTTGATTGCGAGGCATGGCAGAAAGCACAATATTATGCCAACAAATGTGCCCTTCAGGGCAAACATCTGGGCATTGAGGGAGCAGGGCTGTAATCATATTGTTG
>JAFCCK010000008.1 GCA_017610245.1 Candidatus Iainarchaeum sp. | reverse complement strand
CCATCAAGAGCCCCTGTAGGCCCCAGCTGAAAAAGCTCGGGGGTCCCATTACGCCCCTTCCAATGCCGCCAACCAGCCCGCCAAGCATGCTCTCGCCCAGACCCCCGAAGAGACTGCTTGAAGCGAGCCCTGTCGGAGTCAAAACTGCAAAGCCGCTTGGTAAGGGCTGAACAATGGGCTGAAGCGGCGGAGCTGTACTCGCTCCTCCTGCATCTCTTCCAGCGCTCCCAGCTACCCCAGAATCTGTCTCCTCTTGCTGCCCCCAAAACGCCCTGTTAACTGCAGGCTGGTTTGGGTGTGGTATCCCTGTTACAGGATCCACCCATTGCCCGTCCTTATAAGATAATCTGCGGCCGCCGAATGTTATTTGCGTTGCCCCCACGCCTGCTGCCCCTGCGGTTTTTTCTGCCCCTGTCAGGAATGTCTCACCCTCACCCATTGAGCTTACCCCCCCTGCCAGCCCCATGATTAGCCCGAACAGCAGCCCTGTTTGGAGCGCATCTCCCCAATCGTGCTCGTCCCATTTCACCGTGATGGTTACGGGCTTGTCGTAGCAGCGATTGATTATTTCAGCGGTGTCATATCCATCATATGGGTCATCAGGATTGTCGAATACTTCAAACTCGTATTTGCTCAGCTCAAGGCACTTGCCGCTCAAAATCCTTGCCCTAACAGTTTTGATGAGCTTCTCCTCCACTTGGTCAGCTCCCCGGGCAAACACCTTGATTGGGTACTGCCCTGGCAAGTTCTTTTCCGCAGATACCTCAACCTCCTTCTTGTCCTTGCTGTCCATTGTAAGCCTTTCCTTGCTGAGCGTGAGCTCCGATTCCAACTTTATGTCTGTGCGAGGTCCGCATCCCAGGGTTTCAATCTCAAAGGTATCGCTCTTCTCGGCCTGTATTACCAGAACATCCTTGTCAACATACACACAATCAATCAAATTCACGGAGGTAATTTCTGCAGCTAGCTCATCGGTCAGCAACTGCGTTCTCGTATCTGTTGGGTTGCCCGCCCTGAACTCTATTTCAGCATTTGCTACGCCATCAACCCCCGCATCAGGAGAAAAGCTCAATACAACTGAAATAGATTCACTGGGAGCGAGCTGCGGCGCAAATCTCCTGAAATACCCAGAGCGCAATTCGATTGCTGCCTGCTCTGTCCTTAGCTCAAACTCGCCAATACTGTTTCCCTGCCAGTTCACCTTTGCCTCAATATCGCGCAACGACACCGGAATGCTTTCCACGCTACAGTTATTCTGCACCTCAAACTCTATTTCAATGGGGTTTCCCTCTGTAAAGCCCTCCCACTCTTTCTTCGTTATATTGAAGCAGGTCGGCTCATCTACCTCCCCGCCCAGTCCAACGCTTATTATTGTGGGCACAGTGAAGTTCCAAATTGAGCCGTAAGCAGAAAGGCTTACCAAGAGCTCCCCTTCAAGTGTTCTCGCTTCAACAATTCTCTCCCCTGATTCGCTCAGGAATGTTTTCAGGCTGTATTCTGCCTCCTCTCCGGCTTTAATAGTCTCTCCCTCAAACCCGAACAGCCAGTTTTCAATCCTCTCCTCATCCAGCAGGGCCCTGAAGCGCCCGCCCAGCTTCAAGTCTGTTAAAACCACGTCAAAGTTGGTGCGGTTCTCTATTGTGAACTTGTCCTCCGCTTCATGCTTGGTCTTCGCATTTAAAGCAACGCCAATCCTGTCAGGCTTGATTGAAACAATCTTTTCATCAACATTCAGGTCCCTTTCGTACACTTCAAAGTCTAATTTTTCTACTACCAGTAACAGCTTCTCCCCAGGGGAGAGGGCCGGTAATGTCAGTATTGCAATGCCCCTGCTGTTCGTAGTTTTCTCTGCAATTACATCTCCAAACTTGTCCTTCACTTTTACTGTTGCGCCCCCTACCTCCAAGTCCGCTGCTTGCTCTTTAACTGTAACAGTAACCTTGTTTTCTATCCCGCTTGGCAGCAGCTCCGGCGCAACAACCACATCAAAGCGCTTCCTCGCGGAAACATTTATTGAAATTGTTTTGGTGAAGTGAATCCTCTGCCCTGCCCTTATCTCAATAAGCAAGGGAGCAAGCCCTGTTTTCTGCGGCGTAAAATTAAAGTTGCCTAGCACAGAAACATTAGGGTGCAAATCCCCCACAGAAATCCAGCCTGTTTCACTGCCATCAATGATCCCTGTTACAGTCGTTCCTTGTGCGCCATAAACGCTGTAATCTGTGAGCAATATCGCATCATTCTCATTCTTAACCCTGAGTTCCGCATCCATATAGCTGTCTGTTTCAAATTCACTGTTATTCAGAATAGTGAAGTTCAGCTTGTATTCCCTGAAGATTTTGGCGGAATAGCTTTCTGTAACGCTCTCAGCCAATTGCTCGGTTAAATCAAGGATGCTTGCGCTAAAGCAGAATTTTTCATCGCAAACAGTTTCCATCCCAACCTGGAATATCTGCTTGTGCGTATTGGCATACAATGATTCATCAACCCCGGCAGTATCTGATAGCGCAGTATCAACTGGATCTCTTACGAAGCTGCCTCTCTTTTCAGCCCATGCCCTGTAAAACAGGGGCAGTTCGTCCTCAACCCTTGTCGTTTCCTTTACCCTTATCTCTACCTCCGCATTCAGCAATCCTGAAACAAAGCCTCTCCACTCAATGTTCGCCCACTTTGCCTCATCGCTACTCACATGTTCGGCATCCACACTGTAACCATTTTCCGGATTGAAGGATGTTGCCTTTACAATAGTTGCCCTGCCGGGAACATTCAATTCCTTCAAAACAATCTTGTCAAGCTCCATAATGCTGTGAGAACCAGTCCTCACATGCAATCCAACCTTATCATAAGCCTTGTTCACGGGAATCCTTAGCTGGAATCTTGCTTTGTATCTCTTCCCAGGGGCCAAAACTGAAACGTTTTTGCCAGCTTCATTCCTCATTCCAAGGAATTCTATTCCAATATCGCCAGAAATAATTTCCTTTTCCAATATTGCAGTAATTTCCTGCACGCTACTCGGAATTATGGGATAAACAAGCGAGGTATAGTTTGTATAGCCCTCTTTGCTTACAATAATATAAATTTTCTTGTCTGCCCTTGTAGTCAATTCAACTATTCCATTGATATCCTCAACCGGCAGCGCACCCCCTCCTATCGGCTCGTTATCAACCACATCCATGAATGCAACCTGCGCAAACTGCAAGGGCAGGCCATCCTTATCCATGACATTTACTCTCACTATCCCATCAGGCACAGTAAGCACAACCGTCAGAATTGTTTTGTCCGCAGCCCTTTCAATGAAGTGCTCTACCTCGCTCCATCCAGAGCTGCTCCCTTTGAATGCGAACGCCTTGTAGTTTCCTGATTTCACCCCACTAAATTCAGCTAAACCATTCACATCAGTTGTCTGGTTCCTGTACCCCAAAGAGAAGCCGTCCTCATTGTGCAGTGATACTGTCGCATTCTTAACCAGTGTTCCGCTCTGGTCGAGCACCTTCACCTTAAGCTCTCCGCCACAGGCCCTCGTGTATGGCTCAACCTTGATTGTCTGCACAGCATCGCTTATTCTCACCTTCACTGTTGTAAAGCAGTAGTCCTCATGGTCTACAAGCGCGGTGAATTCCACATTCTGTGTTACGGCAAACTCCACCAACCCATTTGAATCAGTGTCTCTTGCCGGAGCAGCATCCTCTGCCCCGATTTTCAGCGTTACCAGTGCATCGCTGATTGGAGCACTGCTGTTTTTGTTCACAATCTTTAGCTTCACATGCCCTACAATATTTTCCTGCAGCTCAAGTGAAACCGTTTCAGTATCGTCAGCTGCAAGGGTGAAAACACTGCTCTCAGCAGAGCCAAACCTTCCGCTACCAGCAGTTCTGACAAAGTATCTTCCAGCGGCTCTTGAAAAGCTTGCAATGCCATTGGATGTTGTCTTGGAATCGATAGGGCCAGCGCCACCAACGCCATTATCGCGGTACAAATACACAGTTTCGGGCTCTGCTATCAGCTGCCCGTTAAAGCGCAATTCAACCCTGATAGTTCCCCCTGCCAGCTGAATTGCAGACAAAAAAATCGTCTGGGTTTCCTGCGTTATTTCAACGCTGCCAACGAATTCATAACTGTCTGATTCAACACTTACTATGAGCCCATTGCAGTTGTTGGGCTCTATTACCGTTGCTCTGCCGCTTGAAACAGTCATGCTACTTGGTGCGACAACACTTGGATTCCTGCATGTGAAATGCAGGGTAACAGCTTCCCTTATTGGCTGGCTATACTCGTCCTTTAACAGAATCGTTACCTCGCTTGGCATGATTTCGTTCAGGTACACTTTCTTTTTGAAGCTGGGTCTGTCAAGGGTAACTGTTTCAATGCGGTCATCATACCCTTCTTTTGAAATCCTTAGCTCAAGCTCTGTTCCCAAGGGAAAGCTCCCCACAGCTACTTCCCCAAATTCGTCTGTTGTGCCGGAGAAAACCTCTTCGCCACTCAAGAAGGCCTTAACCAATGCCCCTCCAATGGCATTTTCCTCAGAGTCCAGCACCTCTACTGCAAGAACGCTGCCCCCAACAAGCGGAAGCAGCGATACTATCCCAACGATTACAAGCAGCGCAACCACAATCAGGAAGAGCGCAAAGCTGGGCACAACCTTATCAATGGGTTCTATTATCTTGTAGATGGGAATTTTCTCGTCAATCCTGTCCAAAAGCTTATACCAGCGGTCTTCCCAAGAATAGTAAAGCTCTTTCAAGCCCATATATATCTCTTCCAATTAATAAATTAATCTTTTCTATATTAAAATCTTTCCCCTTTAATAAGGCTTTTGCTGGGGAAAGAAAGGGAAATCGGTTTATTTGAGGAATGCATCAGTTCTCCACTGCAAGGCGAACTTTTTGCCATCGCCTATTACGCACATGTTGCCTTTTCTAGTGTTGATTTCTTCAATCAATTTCTCTAGGGTGTACTTGTCTTTATCCTTGCTAGTGTCATTCAACTGCACATCCCTAGCTCGCCCTACTGCTGGCTCAATTGTGACGCCTTCTCTAATTAACGTGTCCTTCATTTTGGTTGTTAGCTTTGCTTGCCCCTGCACGCACCACACATTCAAACTAAACTGCCTGTCAAACGGCAGGAATATCAGGCCTGTTATGCTTTGTTTTCCGTCCCTGATGAACCCAAAGTAGTCTTGGTTCACATTTCTGCATCGCATTTCGTTTTGTGCCCTTATTCTGGAGATTCTGCTGTCAGCTCCAAAGCTCCACTGGATAAGTGAGTCAAATCCAGCAGTGCTTTCTGTCGGCTCTTTTGCACCGAGGTCTAAATCATAGAGCATTCCTTCCCTGGCGCTGACTTCATCAAGCTGCGCACTGATTACCACTGGTACCAAGGGATTGAACGCAAATACATTATCGCTTATCACTAACACTGCGCCCTTAATGTTACTCTTAAGTACCTTTCTGCTTGAAAGAAGGGTTATTTCCTTCAGGCTATCTGTTGCTTGAAGCTTATAGAAGGGCACCGCTTTGCCATCTTTGTCTCCTTTGTCCGTTATCAAGAGGCTGTCTCTTCCTGGATTGTTAAATCCTACCCCATAGCCCTCTCTCTTACCATCCGCACTTTTAACCTCCCCGTCAAACGGCAGCTCAAAGAATGGGTTCTTTGCATAATCTGGACTCAGCTCTGCAAGTGTTTTCTCCTTATCAAGCACAAGCTCAAACTTATCCTCTGCCCATTTGTAGTTAATCAAAACAGCAAACTTTCCGGCACTGTCCAATGTTCCGCCCCCTGTCCACTCAGCATAATCAACAGCTTTAACCGCCGCAACATCACTATACTTGTTTGCAAAGTCTTTTCTCAAGCCTTCGCTATAGCCGTCCTTTATGAGGAATGCGCTGAATTCAACGTTCTTATAATACCAGTCCTTGAGATTCTCACCCAAGCCCTCAACATCTGCGGCCTTTTCAATTATGAAATCAACGCCGTCAATTTCCGCATCTTCTGTGTGCAGCACGCCAACAACGAACTTTTCAATACTGTTAGCCAGATCCACAAGGAAGGCTTTCGTAATGTCTGTTTCGCCGATTACACAAACCTGCGCCTGCTTCCTCAATCCCTCATCGTCCTCTATAATTTTACTATACGCGCTCTTATCGTCTTTGGTATAGCATGCATCAGTGTCACTATTCGCTTTAAGTGCATCCCAGAGCTTCCTGTGCAGCTCCCTGTATTCCTTGAAGGTCATAACATGATTGCCAAATGTCGTACCGCTTGGCTTGTCGATTCCTATCAGCGCAATTTGCTCTGCGTACTTATCCTTGGTTGCAAATTCACTCTTTATTACGGCAATGATTCTCTTTTGGTCAACCTCAGCCGTAATTGAATTTAATGCCTCGTTCGTATGCTGCACAATCGCGTCCATATTGCCTTCTGAAACCTCGTCCTCTGTGAGTGCCTCAACATTGCCCAACTTTTCCACAATGCTCTCAGTGTTTTCGCTCTCCAGGATCTCATTGTCTCCTTTAAGGAAGAACACAAGCTCCTCGTCCCCAATCTTATCCTTGACTTTTATCTGCTTCTTTGCCCACCTGAATAGGTTTGCGGTGTTCTTCAAATCGTCAACATCATCTTGTCCTGTCGCGGCTTTCACAATGTCATCGCTTGCAAACTTGCCCACCTTCCATTCGTCAATCTTCCCCTTGATTTTATTCCCTTTTTCGCTCAATTCCAGGCTGAAATGCACCGCATCACAGAAGCGATTAATGGCGGCTGTGCCATCATCCTCTTGTTCATCACACAGGTAGCCGTCCTTATGCAGCTGTTTGTTCCAGTTGAACAGCAGCTTGTTGAAGCCATATTTTGTGTAGATTTCCTCGCCTGATTTCCCCTCGGGGCAGGAAATAATTTTTTTCGCAGGCGGTTCTTCTTCAGCCCGCCTTGTTTCGCACCCTTCAATGTCTTCAAAGCCCACGTCAAAGTCCTTGTACAGAATGTTTATTTTAAGCGGCAATGAAAAGCTTCTCGCACCCGCCCAGCAGCGCGGCCTCTCGAGCTCTGCCGTTACAGTAGTGTCAATCTTCACGCACCTGTATTCCATGTTACTCCTGTCAACGGTTATGGCGATGTTGTGTCCGTCATTAACCACAGTTGCCCCTAGCCTTACACCATTCTTCTCACTTTGCGAAATCCTGACGTTCTTTATCTTGTCGTGCCAGCCGCACAGGTTTGGCGCGATTTTCAGCACCTTTATGGACGGCTTTAATACAGCCATGTTTCCTGAGAAAAAGCCCTGTGGAACAAACCCTTTGCTTGCCTGGTATTTCAAAACAAAGTTTAGTGCCTGCTTGTTAATGCATGCATTCGGGTCAGAGAGCCTGCAGTTCCCTTTCGTGATTTTTTCCAAATATTCCTCCCGCGGCACTATACCCAACGCAGCCTGGTTCATGCACTCATCAATCGTTTCCCCAATACCCCAGAGGTCCTCCAACATCACCCTGAAGTATGCTGAATCAGCGCCCCCAAAGGTTGTTCTGTAGAGCACTTCAGCAGTTGCCCTCACAGCGCTTCTGTAGTATGCGGCTGAAGCACTCAACCTCAATCCAAAGGCAGTCTGGAACGGCAGCTGCCCATGATACTGGCACAACTGCTGCCTGTACTGTATGCTTGGCTTTACCTCATACTCTACAACTTGAATTGTTTTTCCTTCCTCGCCGCCTGTCTTTGATTCTCCAACAATGTAGATTCCCTCAATCAACGGGCAGTCTCCCTCATAACCGCTTGCAGCATAGCCCCAGCCACTGCTTCCATAAGGATACTGCTGCTGAGGATAATACATTCCCTGCTCTTGGGTTGCGTATGGATAATTATAGAATCCAGAGCCATAAGGCCCAGTTTGCAAATAGCTCTCGTTAGGCGAATAAGTTTCGCTTGCTCCAGCCCAACCTGGCCCACTTGGGATATAGCCGCCCTGCAACTCAATTTTCTGCAGGGCTTTTGCTGCAAAGCCGAATGTTCCGGTTGGTTGCCCCGGAACTTGGCACTTGAATGTAATAACCCTGTCGGTTTTCTCCAGCAATACGCCCGCATCATAGCAGTAGTTGTAGATTTTTGCCGGAACAGGCTTCCCGAGGAAATTGTTCAGGCTGATTTTTGTGGGAGAGAGCTTTATGCAGTCCTCATCTATCTCATCCGGGCGCCGCACCAAAACATCCAATGTTTCAACCTTAACAAATTTATCATTGCTGCCTTCAACCCTTGCCCTCACATCTATGTTATACTTTCCCATCCTGTAGCTTGCCTCAACCCTGATATCGCTGGCTTCCTGCGGCTCCAAACTGAACTTGCTTTCGCTAGTTCTAAGCAGTGAATCAACCTCCAGGTCGATTTCAACAGGTATGGTGCAGGTATTCTCTACCCTGAATGAATCCTGTCCCAGACCGTACTGCCACAAAACCTCATCACTCGTGTTGAAGTACCTTGAATAGTAGGGGGCATCAAAGTTGCTGTACGGGTAAGTGCCTCCGCCAAGATATCCTCCCCCCTGCAGGTATCCTGTGGAGCCGCCATAATAGCCATAGCTGCCATAGCCGCCAGAGCCGTAGGGGCTATATCCAAAGCCGCCATACTGCCCATAGCCAAGGTTCCATGGGGAGGTGTATATTGTAATCGGCTCAGGGGCAGTCACTTCCACGCACTCCACAAGGTCACTCAAAAACACAGCTGTTTTCAGCCTTGTTTCAATCTCTTCCTCTCCGTTCTCAGTCACGTTAACTGCCATGAACTCAATCTCGTATTCCGCCTCTGCGCTCTCAACGTCTCTCTTCGGTATAAACTCTATTTCAATGCTTCCCTCAAACCCTGCAGGGAGCTGCTCTGCAACAAGCTCAAAGTCTTCTTCAATCTCTACAGCATCAGCATTCGGTATGTCATCGCTGCTTACAACAAATTCCCCAAGGAGATTGTCTTCCTTGGGGTGCAGCTTAACCTGCAGATTTCTAAGCGGTATTTCTATTCCATCAACCGCACAGCTGTTCTTCAACTCCAATTCAATGACCTTTGCTGAATCGCTGCTTGTAATGATTTCCCATTCTCTTGGAGTAATGCTCAAGCAGTTTGGATCATCTACTTCTCCGCCCAAACCAATCCTTATTTCCAGGGCAACATTAGTCACAAAGGTTCTTTCTATGCCGCTTACCTTGGTGTAGAATGAGATTGCTCCCTGGAGTGTAGTGGGCTCTTCAATGAAGAAGCCCGCCTCTGTCAGCCTTATTGTTATGAACATGTTTTCATCACTGTTCACTGGAAGTGCCCTACCAACATAGTCCTCATCAAAGCTGAATTCAACCATGTCCTTGAAATCACTGCTTATTTCAATGTCCGCTATTTCCAGTTCTACGGCCGTGAGATTGCTTAACAGCAAACCCACTTCCTTTTCAAACAAGGCAGGAACGAGTTTTTCACTTATTTCTGGTGGGGTTACAAGTAGAATGCTGTCATCTATTGTAATCTCTGTTTCGATATCCTTGTAGCCGTTCTTTTCCGCCGCTATTTTTAGCGCCTGTCCGGGGGCGGGTGCTTCCATCTCATAGCTCACTTCCCCGTCGGCATTTGTCTGGGAACTGAAAACAACGGTGTCATCTAACCATATTGTTACAATTGCGTTGCTCACGGCATCCCCTTCTCCATTACTTACTCTCACAAGCAGCAGGTTGTCAATCGTTGGCACTATCTCTTTGGGCAACACATCCAGCTGCAATTGTTCTGCCGCTTCAACCTTCACATCTATCGCTTCCTCAAACACCGGCGTTTTGTTGCTCTTGATTAAAATGGTCAGCTTGTTGCTTCCCTCTTTCTCGGTAAAAAATTCAATGAAGCCGGAGACAACGCTTCCTTTCTGGATGTTTCCAATGCCCTTGCCTAAAGTGTAGCCCTCTGCAACACCTGAGGAGGAGGAGCCAAGCACATCAACTATCTGGTAGTTCGTGAAGAGCAAGCCATCGCTCTCGCTTCCAAATTCAATCTCCGAGTTCGGCAGCGGCTTTTCCCCAATGCTGTTGATAGAAAAGCGCAGCTTGTAAGTGTTTCCAATTGTGGCCGGGTACTCATTTACAACCCTCATCTGTGTCTTGTTGCCCAAATCCTCCACTGTAAAGCTTTTGCAGAAGAACGCGTCACATAAATTTGTTGGGCCAGCAGTGAATGTTTCAAGCTTGGCGTTGGCATACAACGCCTGCTTGTTCGCTGTTGCCTCCTGGCTACCCAGCTCTGCATCAGCCGGGAACCTTATATATGCCCCTGTTTTGCCCCAAGCCCTATAGAATATTTTCAATAGTTCGCCCAATGCAACGTTTTCCTTTACCTGTATTTCTGCCTCAAGCTCGTACACTCCTTGGGTTACATTCTTCCACTCAACACTGACCCACTTGCTATCCCCAACTGTTAAGTGCTTGCTGTCCTCAGCGTATCCCTTTGGTGGGTAATAAGAGGTGCCTTTTTTTATTCCAAGTGTTGAAGCAACAACATCTTTTATGTGGAGGTCATCCTCTTCCATACTGTTTATCCTATCCTCCTCGCTATTTCCTGTTCGCAAATGAATGCCCGCAGCATTGAACCTGCTTCCCTTTGGAATGAGCAGCAGCAGTTTTGCTGTATAAGTTTGCCCTGCCGCAACAGTCCTGCCAAATGTCTTCTCCCCATCCAAAAACAGCCCGAGCAATTCAACCTCAAGCTTTGTAGCGTCCTTTACAAGCTCTACCTCCTTTGTAAGTTTCGCTCCTGGGTCAGGGCTCAAGGCGCTTGTATTGTATGGGATAAATTCGTCTGCATCTATCCTAAAGAAAACCTTTTTATCTGCCCTTACGTTGAACAGCGCGGTTCCCTCTAATCCAGTAATGCCTTCGCCCTCTTTTTCCTCTGAAACAATATTGTGCAACTCCACCAAGGCGCCCTGCACTGTCCCCCCTTTGTCATCCAACACCTTCACTTCAATATCTCCAAACCCTATGTTTAGCACCATAACAATCTTGTTTTCCTGCCTTGCTTGGATTGTGATGGGGTTACTGTTCTTTCCCTCAAAGCCCTTTTTTATCGCATAAACATAGAATGTTTCAAGCGCAAGGTTTGGGAACTCTGCTTTTCCGTCAAAGCCAGTAACCTTGCTGTCCCCAACAATCGTGCCGTCGCTTTTCTTCAAAACGAGTTTTACTCCGTCAATGGGACTTCCCCTGCTATCCTTTACCTCGACCACCAATGTTTGACTGTTGCTGCTGGTAGCGGGCTCCAAGAAAATCTCATTAAATGTTTCCTTTGGTGTTACATTGCTCAGGGTTGCAATCAGATAGTTGGGATGGTTTATCTCCAAATCAAACGCAACGTTGTCTTGAACATTGAATTCAACCCTACCATCAGAATCGGTGTACTGGGAATCCCGTACAGTGCCGCTTTTCTTGAGCTTCACTTCAGCATTTTCCACTGGCTGGTTGGTTTGAGAATCCTTTACTAATACTTTTATTGTTCCCGCAACTGTTTCACTCAACACAACCTGAAATTCAACTGTCCCATCCTTCGCAAGGCTCTTTACCTCTCCCTGCAGGCTGCTGTCATAGTCGGCATATCTCCCTTGCCTGTCATGCACTATAACATAATAGCTTCCAGTTGGGACGTCCTCAAACAGAGCGGAGCCAGCAGTACTGCTATACCCTATCTGCTGTTCAACTCCGTCGCTCCTAACCAGTCTCACTGTAACGCCAGCAACGCTTTTCCCGGCTTTATCCTTCACATACACTGCAACAGTGCCAGTTTCAGTTTCCTCTTCCTGCAGGAAAAGTTGCGGAACAGCATCATCCAATGCTATTACCCCGTCCTCAAGAGTAAAGCCTGCTACAGGGCTTGCAAGCAAATTACCACAATTGCTCGGGACACCCAACTCAATTATGCCGGTGCTGCTGGTTTTTGTTTCGGAGAAATCGCTTTCTGGGTTGGAGCAGCTAAAGCTGATTGTTACAGGCTTCTGCAGCAATTCATGCGTTGCTGAATTCATCAGCTGAATGGTTTTTGAGAGCATTTCAATTTCTTTAGCTAATGCAACAGCCTTCTCCATTGCCTCCTCCACAATAAATGTTAGGCTTCCCTCCTCATAGCCCTCTTTTGTTATGCTGACGCTTACTTCGCTCCCTACTGGAATCACAAGAACTGCTTTTCCATCATCCTTTGTTACAGCGGAAACGCTCTGTTCAGCGAAAGAAGCTATTACCACTGCCTCAGCAATAGGGCTGTCGTCTTCTGCGTCAGTTACCAGAAATGTAATTGTTGCCGTGGGAGCAATAATCCCGAGCAATAGCCAGCCCAGCAAGGCAATAATTATAACGGCAATCAATACCATGAACGGAAAAGAAGGGATGTTTTTTGACTCAATCGCATCTATTATGGGGTATAAAGAAATGCCTTTGCTGTCAAGCCAGTCAATAAAGGCATAGTACTTATCCTCGAGCTTGAAATAAAGCTCCTTTAAACCCATGATATTCACTCACTAACTCTATATTATTATAATATTCTTCCCTTTATTAAATTAATTATTGCCTAAAAACTGGTTATCAATAGGTTTTCCTTGTTTAAATTCTTTTTGCTTTTTATTGGGGAGAGCAGCCAATTGGTTGCGGGTTAGGGTCACTTGGAGTACGCTCTGGGTAATGCGTTACGCACGTCCACCCAGTATCGAACCTGCAATTGGCTGGTGTGGGAGCCTGCGAATAGAGGCAGTTCCCTCCCAAAGAGACCTGCTCCCAGTTAGCGGTGAATGGAACGTAAGCATTATCGAGAAGCCTGATGCTGTAAATCCTCTCGTCCTGTGATTCCTTGTCAACCATATAATTTGTGTTTGTTTCCTTGAACCAGAGCCTTACGCTCACCTTCTTTATTTCAGTGCAATACGCTTTCCCAGTGTTGAGGGGGTCTCCCTCACAGGCAAGGGTCTCAGCGCGTATGACTGGCAACTTCATTTCCCCATCTTCCATGTAAAGCCCTATTTTTCTCTGCGGGTTTGCTGGACACTGCCCGTAGCGTGGAGTGCCCCCGCCCGGAGCTCCACCACTTGCTTGCCCGTCATGCAATGCCGCTGCAATATCTTTGGAGCGCAGCGATTCAGCGACAACCTCTACTTCCCGCAGGTAATCACAATCTCCTGTAACCACCTCGAATTTGTCATTCTCATCGGGGTCAATCCAGCCCTCTGCCTTTGCCTCGCTCGCAATCTGACATACCCGCTCTTTAACAATTTTTTGCAGGACCTTCTCCATGCTCGTATCTGCACCGCTTCTTGCATCATTTGCATTATACTCCAATCTTTCTCCAAGAGGGCTGATAACCTCAACAGCTATTACTTGAGTGCTTGTGAGGTAGTCTCCTGGACATGCCCCGCCTGAAAAGCTTTGGCTTGCCGGCGGGGCAAAAGGATTTCCCCTGGGATTACAGTAGCCCTCGTCACACATGCCTAAGCCCATTTCCTCAATTTCATTGTGTACCCTTGCAGAAAAAAGCCCCTTGTCAATGCTTGGGTTTATCCTTCCATTATCCAAGGGAAAGTGCGCCAAAGCCCTTGCTTCAGCAATCGCCTTGAAAACCCTAAGCGGAACATAAATGCGGAAATTTGCCCTCGGCAGAATAACCTCTTTTATTTCATCCTTGGTTGCCTTGTTCACAACCTTTATTCTGGGCAGTCTCTCGTAGTCCTCCTGGCTCAGCTTCGCCACTCTTAGGTTCACGTAAAAGGTCCCCTTTGGACAGTTTCTTGGGTCCCCTGTCGGGCACTCAACCACCTCAAAGAAATCATCCTCCGTAACACTCTCCTCTGTCAGTTTCGCCAGCAGCTCCTCAAGGGTAGAAGCCCCCTCCAGCGAAACCGCGTAATTTCCAAAATGCGCCTCACTATAAAAAAGAGCGGTTAGGGTGGAAGCAGTAAAGCGCGCGAACTCCCTCCCCTCTGCTCCACCAAACTTTGCTTCAGCAAAACTCCTCTTTATTTCATCCCATTCCTTATCGCGGAGGTTTAGAGTAACTCCGCCTGTTTGGG
>JAFCCK010000138.1 GCA_017610245.1 Candidatus Iainarchaeum sp. | reverse complement strand
AGAAGCCTCCAGCAGAAAAGAAGCCCCCGAAAAAGCCGGCTGCAAAGCCAAAGCCTAAACCCAGGGAAATGCAGAAGCCCCAGGAAGCTGCTGAGGAAATCCCAGGGGAGGGGGCATTGGAGGAATATCCCGGAGAAGAAGAGGCGTTTGAAGAACCGCCTATTGAACCAAAAAAAGGCCTGCTTTCCCTGCCGCGCTTCAAGACCGCGCTTTGGATTATTGTTGCCGCACTGTTCCTGTGGGGCCTATTTTCAGACGACAGCATGTTTTTGGTTGCAGCTGTTTTAGTGCTAGTAGTGATAGAGCTCGAAGCAATCAGGAAAAAGCTGCGTTAGAATTCCAGCAAATCGCCTGCTCTAATTATTGGAAAAGATTTTGCCTGCAAAAAGAGAGCTCCCCTCTGCCCCTGTTCAATTCTTTCAGCGGGCTTTCTTTCAACTGAAATATCAAGCACTTTCATCTTCTTTCCATCCAGCTTTATTTCCCTGCCCACTCGCAACATTCCTTGAACCATTTTTCCCTGAAGCATTATTGAACCGTGGACAGCGAAAATCCCCTCTACCTTGAAAGCGTCCGCCATAGAGAGTGGCTTATCCTCAACAACAGCTGCATGCCTTTTCCTGTAGGCTTCCGGCACGCAAACCCCCAGGCTTTTCTTTTCCTTTGCAGACCTCAGAATCTGAAGAAAACCCATATTATATCACTATTATTAGTACAGGGAATGTAATAAAAAATTAATCAATCATACAGTGGATAGATGCCTGGAAAGAGACGGCCCTTACCAAAGGGCTGGTGGGACGCTACAAGGATAGTTGCCGAAGCAAAAAAGAGTGGTGTTAAACTCAGCCCAAGCACTGTAAAATTCCACCTCCTGTCTCCCCGCTTCCAATACAGGATTGCCCAAGAAATGCGAGGCTCGCAGCACAGGCTTATTGTTCCAAAGAGTGAAGGAGAGCTGCTTATTGCCAGGTTAAGCAGAAGGAGTTTCCTGCAGAAGATGGAAAAAAAGGGAAAGGTTGTAAGGCTGACTGCCCTTGCAAAAGGGCTGGGCCTGAATGAGAGGTCTTTGCATCAAGCTGGAGTGAAAACAATCAGCGATGGAAGCACGCGCTGGGTTAGAATAAAAGAGGCGGAAAGGATAAGGCAGGAATACGCAAGAAAAAGGAGCCTGCAACGAAAATTTGTTTCTCCGAGGGAGGCTGGACTGCAAATTGGGGTTTCCCAGCACACAATTATAAAATGGATCAATGCTGGGCTTGTTCCAGCGAAAGATATTGCTATTAAGGGAAGAGTAGTTTATAGAATTCCAAGAGGTAAGTGGAACAAAATTAAGAGTGATATAAAGCAAGTGGCTGGCTACAGAGAGGACTTGGCTGAAGCAAGAAAAAGAAAGAAAGGGAAGAAAAAATAGCATTCAATTACCCTACTCTCTCAGCAATCCTGGGCGAAAGGTTAAAATAAAAGAAAGAATCTTATTAGACAGGATGAAGGAAGTAATTTTAGCCTGTATTATTGTTGTGCTCTTGCTGAGCGGTTGTACTCAGGACTCTGCTGTAACGAGCTTTGCCCGCTCCCTCCCGGAGGTACAGGCTTTTCTGGATGAAAACCCAGATGCAGCGATAAGGGCTGTCTTTATAAGCAAGCAAAATGCAAGTGCACTTATTGGAGAGATAAGAAAAGAATGCGGGGAACAATTCCCAGAGGATGCTTACTGGCATGTGTATGTAACAAAGGGCAGCCAGCAGGTTGATATTTATTTGGACGGAACAGGACAGCAGGCCCTCTGCATCATAAAGCCGGCTGTGGATGAGGAAATACTCAAAGAGCTAGAATCTGAAGAGCCGGAAGAAGAGCCAGAATCTGAGCAGCAGGATAAGTGCAGCAGCAGCTCTGATTGTGATGACAGCGATGCCTGCACAGCAGATTCCTGTTCAGGCACTCCTAAGGAATGCACCCATGAGGAAATAACTGCTTGTGAGGATAATGATGGCTGCTGCCCAAGTGGTTGCAGCCATGATGAGGACGATGATTGCCCAGAGGAGGATGAATGCAGAACGCACAACGATTGCGCCGATGGCGATAACAAAACCCTTGACAGGTGCACAGGAACGCCCAAAAGCTGCACCCATACATTAAAAACCTGCAGCCAAATGGGTGGGGAAGTATGTTCAGGGCCTACACGCTGCGACGATGACCTGATTGAAGCTGCCGATACTAACCAATGCTGTGTGCCCAGGTGTGTTAGCGATGTTTCTGGTACATATGAACCAGAGTATACGCCGATAGACTAAGGGCAATAGGCATATCAACCAGATTTTTCCCTTTCCATGCAGCCCCTTCAAAACCCTTTCCCGGTTGGGCACCGCGGCAGCTCACTTGCCCCCTAATTTAGCACCACCAACCGCCCTTCTCAGCGGGGCTGGGGCAAAAAATAAGAGCGCAGGGGACGAGATTCGAACTCGCGAGGCCCGAAGGCCACGAGCTTACCACAACCTTTTTTCACAACAATTTTTTCGTGAACCTTTTGGAAGCGAACGTAAGCGAGCGCTCCGAAAAGGTTCTAGCAGGCTCGCGCGTTAACCACTCCGCCACCCCTGCATTTTGGGTAAAAGAATTAATATGGGAATTTATTTAAATGAGTTGTGTAATAGTTTTATTGCATGAGAAAGAATAGCCAAGAGGAGGAGGTATAGTAAAATTTAAATAAATGTTTAAACCCTATCAAGTGATTAAATGAATTATAAAATATTTATTTTATTTGCTGCTTTGGCGATTTCAATTTCTTTTGTTAGCGGCGTATCGCTTACGACAAAATGTAGGATAATAGATAATCCTCAAAACATAGAAGCAAGTTG
>JAFCCK010000137.1 GCA_017610245.1 Candidatus Iainarchaeum sp. | reverse complement strand
AGGTTTTTCTCAAGCGCTCATTCAGGCGCTTCCTGATGCTCATTGCTATCACTTATGTTTAGCCCTAAAGTAGTTTAATATCCTTTTGCTGCAGCCCTAACTTCTTTGTAGTAGCGGCAATATATCTGCGGGATTCCTGCCCTCCCCAATCTGGGATTCATCTTGTTGCCAGTCTAGAGCTGCTGCATCCCAGTGAAGTATTCCCTTGAGATAAAGGGCCTATTCTGGCCCCTTACTACGGAGAAATCCTCAACAAATTGCCTAAACTGGCTGTGGATATTTTCAAGATTCGCCATGTATCCATCAATGGATTTAATTCCAGATTTGCTTTTCTGCTTTGCTACTGGGCTATCCATAAATTCAATTATATAATTGTTAGTGTCTTCCAAAGGTGCGGGGCTTTGACTGGGTGTAGTGGAAGGTTCACTGGTTGATGATGCAACTCCTGCGCCGCCGCCTCCGCCGCCGCCTCCGCCGCCGCCCCTTCGCCGCGCGCCTGGCTCTTCAGCTTCATCATCCTGCTCCTTAAAATCTTCAGAAACAGTTTCTTTTAGAGTATCAAAAGGCTCAATCTGAGACCCTTTAGTTTTTGGTGGTTCTTCAAGCAAGACAGCCTCGTTGCTTACTGCCTCACCGTCATTTGCAGCAGACAAGGAAGCTAAAAAAGTCTGGGGCAAACCGCTCAAAGCAGAAACTGTTACAATCGCTCCAACTATCAGCAGAATTGAAAGAATCCTACTTGGATTCACCTAACCCCCATTACCTTCACTCTTAAAATTAATAAAGTTAACTCAGCTTGCCACTTTTCGCACAGTGGCACAACAAATTTGCTGGTATGTGTAAGAAATTAGTGCTATTTCACATAGTCAAGCCACTTATCATATTCTGCTGCCCTTCCATGAATGGCATCGTAGTATTTTGCCTGCAGCTTTTTGGTGATTGGACCAGGCTTACCCTCCCCAATCTGTTTTCCATCAACTTCCCTTATTGGAGTGACCTCTGCTGCAGTGCCAGTAAGGAAGGCTTCATCTGCAGCAAACAGCTTTTCTTTGTTGAAGAGTCTTTCCTCTACCCTTATGTCAAAATCTAAAGCAATCTGCATTATGCTGTCGCGAGTAATGCCCTTCAGAGTGTTATCTGTTGGCGGTGTGATAAGGACATTGTCCTTTACAATAAAGAGGTTTTCTCCAGTGCATTCTGCAATACACCCATTACAATCCAGCAGTATTGCCTCCTCATAGTCGGATTCAATAGCATCAACCTTTGCTAGGATGCTGTTAACATAATTGCCTGAAACTTTTGCGTTGGTCGGCATCATGTTCGGTGGGGGCCTAACCCAAGGCGAAATCTTCATCCTGATGCCGTTCTTTATCCCTTCCTCTCCAAGATAAGCCCCCCAGGGCCACGCTGCAATGCCAACATCAACTGTAGCGCCAATTGGATTCAAGCCCATTTGTCCATAGCCATAATAGGCAAGAGTGCGAATATAGCATTCTTTCAAATTGTTCTTTTTTATCAGCTCAATTGTCGCTGTATAGAGCTCTTTTTCCTTAAAGGGAATCTTCATGCCAAACACTTCCGCAGAGTAGAAAAGCCTTTTCAAGTGGTCCTTTAAGCGGAAAACAGCAGGGTTATTAGCAGTATCATAACAGCGAATTCCCTCAAAAACAGCAGAGCCGTAATGGAGGGCATGTGTAAGGAAATGCACCTTTGCATCATTCCACTTAACGAAGCGTCCGTTCAGCCAAATCAATTCAACTTCTTTCAATCAAATCAACCTCTCTTAAATCTTATCACCAGTACGGACTGCCCTTTTCTTAAGTCTGTGTATTGTTTTTGAAACATCTTCCCTATCTTTATATCTCACTGTTTCTTTCAAGCCGGCAGTCTCAGGAATTCCCCTTGTTACAAATTTTTCCTTGGCAAGTGTTACCCTGCCTACTCTCCTTGGATACTCCTCCAAAGGCAACTCTGTTTCTCTTGCCCAGCGCTGCCGTTTTTTCTTCTGTCTCTTGGTAGGTGCACTCCTTTTTTTGCGAGTTTTTGCGCCCCATTTCCTCGGTATATGTTTCACCTCAACTGCTTAGCGGTAAACAAAATCTCGTTTAAATTAGGCACTTTTCCCTTTTTAATAATAATTCCCTCGCTCCTCAGCAGCGCAATTTTCTTAGCCCTCCCCTTTGCATAGCCACCGATTTCCCCGCTGCTTTTCACAACCCTGTGGCATGGCACTTTCCCAGGGTAAGGATTCCTCCTGCAGGCGTTTCCAACTGCGCGAGCAGCTTTTGGATTTCCCAAAGCAATAGCAAGCTGCTTGTAGGTTGTTAGCTTGCCATGGGGAATTTTTTTAAGCAGTTGCTGAACGCGTTCATTGAAAGAACTCATGGGAATCTATCCGCTCTCGGAATCCATTATTCTTTTCAATTCCGCAAAATTGATATTTTTTATTGCCCATTCCCTAAACTCCGCAAGAGTGTACACAATTCTCTTTATTCTGCCACCTTTGGAAAGGAATGGGTTTAACTCCAAAGTCCTGCGCTCCAGTTTGGTTAGAAAACCGACAGGCACAACAGTTATTGAATAGTGCTCCCCGCCACATACAAAAATCCTGCCAGAGCGAAGTTTTTCGATGTAAGGCCCTACTTTATTTGGAGCAATGCTGCCGGAGAGGGTTTCCTTTAGCTCTTGCATCTCTGCTGCAGTGAATGGCTTTCGCCATATCCGGGCTGCCAGCTCCCTACATTCTTTAATGAACCTGTCAAGTATTTTGTTTTTTTGTTGCAGGCTCATTGGGCGCCTTCTCTTTGTAACCCTCTTCTTTGGTCTACCTCTCCCCCTACTCCCTCTTTTTTGTCCAGCCATCTTA
>JAFCCK010000007.1 GCA_017610245.1 Candidatus Iainarchaeum sp. | reverse complement strand
ATACAAGGCAACCATGAGCAGTCCAAGCAATGCAAGCACACTAAAAAGCTTCATCCTTGAATCCATTAAACATCACCTGAAACTATTATGCATACTGGTATTTAAATACTGCTTTTTTTGTTTAGGCAAAAAGCTAAATATGCTTAGAACTAGAAAACCTAAATAGGCAAGTCGCGCAAGTAGCCCTTTCTCTTCAGCCACTCAACTTGGTTTCCCAAGTAGCGCCAAGCAATGTCTGCCTTGCTCGGCTGGAAGTCCCATAGCTTAATTATCACTAAATCATTCTGGCGCATCCAAACCCTTTTCCTCATTTTCCCAGGAATTCTGCACATCCTTTCCTTGCCGTCCTGGCATAAAACCTTTATCTGATTGGAGCCGTGCAGTTGCTGCACTATGCCGAACATCTCCCCCTCCTTCTCCTTGGGGAAGCGCACTCTCCCAATGCCTTCCTCCCCTTCATTGTTTCTCTTCCTTGCCATTACACCACCATTATCTGCAAATGCTTTACTCCCTGGATTTCAATAACCTGCTCGCCGCTCGCCAGCTTTTCCTCCAATGCTACAGCAACTGCCTTGTTTCCAACTATATTGATGTTATTGAATTCATGCAAAATTTTTTTCAACTCCTCTTTTGAAATAGCCGCTCCCTTATAGAACTGCTCTTTCACTTCAAACTCAATTCCATTTCCCTTCAAAGTTTTTCCAACGAGCTCCTTATCTGCAACAGCAAGGATTTCACCTTCGCCAGCAATTTTGTGGATTTTGTGAAAAATAGTGCCCTCCCCCTATAACCCCTTTACTGCTGAAAGTGCACCGCATGCCTCACAGCGCAGCATCTTAACTCCCTGCTTTTCCACTGTATGGGTATCAGGGCGCAAGCATTCCGGACAGAGAACAAACTGCTTGATATAGCTCTGCAACAGCCCATTAACTTGCTCCTGCGAGAATTTCCCAGTAAGGATAAGCCTACCAGCATCATCCACACTGGCAGCTGTAGCTGTTTCCTTTGTGAGGAATTTGAACAGGTGCCGCTCATCTCTATTGATTGTTTTCAATATTGCAGAAAAGTTCTTCACAATGGTTTTATTGCCTTGAATAAACGAATCCGCTTGGGGCATCTCAAACCTTTCATGCTTCTTTGTTTTCTCTGGCAATGCTGTATACAGCCTGTCCAGCATTTTCTCGTATTCCATTCTATCCTACCTTAAAAATCTTGTGCTATCCAATGCTTTTAAATGCTTCTATTGCCATGCTTGTTTTAAGTTCAATCAATGCCCTTTCTCTTCAGATAACATGAACTTGCCTGGAGAACCCATCAATGCGCTTAAAGAAGCGATTAATCTTTGCATAGCCCATCTTCCCTGGAACTTTAATTTGTTTCTTTAGTCTTCTAAATGGCAGGTTAGGCATAACTTATCCATTCATTCAACCCCAAAAGCCCTTTTAACCATATTTCCACTAGCACTCCACGCAAAACAATTATTAATCCCTTCTCCCTTTTTTAATGGAGCATGTTTGAAATCTCCTGGCTGGTTGAATTCCTCTACAGCGGCTACGGCTTGCTGGGGCTATTCCTTGCTGCTTTGGTAGGCAATGCCACAATTTTTCTGCCCGCCCCCATTGATTTGCTTGTTTTTGCTGTCGGGGCAATAGTAGAGGACCCCTTCTTTCTATTTGTAGCTGCTTTGGTGGCTGCTCTTGGAGCAGCAATTGGAGAAATGTCAGCTTACATCCTTGGATTGCTTGGAATAAAAACACTGCAAAGGATGAGCGAGCAGCGCGTTGAAAAAATACTGGATTTGGGCGAAAGGCTTGCCAACAAGGGCATCCCCATAATATTTCTGGGAGCGCTCACCCCCTTTCCATTTGACCTAATCGGGATTGCAGCAGGGCTGATAAAATACAATCCCAGAAAATTCTTTGCAGCAGCCCTCGCTGGAAAAGCAGTCCGCTATATCATAATTGCCTTTGCGGGCTTTTTTGGCGCGGCAAGCATAAAAGCCTGGTTTGGCATTTAGCGAAATATTAAAAAGGAGAGAAAACAGGAAATATGTAAGGTGTAGGGCATGGTAAAACCAAGAAAGCCAAGACAAACAAAGAGAGATAGGGAAAGGGCAGACCAGCTGCGCAGGGTCCAGCAGGTCAGGCAAGCACTTATTCGAATGGGAAAACTAAAACCACGGAAAGGCAAAGGAAGCAGAAAGGCACCATGATTCTAAAATCCAATTGCCTTTGCAAGCCCCCACATTAGGAGCATTAGAACTGTTTGTGGTGGCAATGCTGGGAGGGCCTTCCCAACATGCTTGCTGCTGTAATTGATTGTCCATAGTAATCCAATGAGAGAACCCAGCAGAATTAGTGCTCCGGGCACAATATACTGTGGGAATACAATCCCCTGCAATGCGGAAGTGCTCATCACGCTCACTGCAAATGTAAGCGGTATTACCATATCGCCAGTTCCAAGCTCGAATTGGTGCTCAAGCTCCTTGCTTGGCAGGGCAAAGGTGAATGCTAAATTTTTCTTGGTGATGCCCTTTGCCAACTTCACCATGTGCTTTGTTTTAAACACAGCTATGAAATCATATATTGAGAGAAGCACTATGAACAAGAGTACTGGTAGAACCCCCAGTGAGATTCCAATTAATGCTCCCACAGCTGCAACAGCTATAACGCTGCTCAAATTTCTTAGCAGAATATTTTTTGGCAGGGCAATTCTTATAGCAACCAGCAGAACTGCCAGCATAAAGCCAATATCCGGCAGGAAAACACCGAAAACAACCCATGCTGTACCGAACACAACAAATGATTCAAGCAGCTTAAATAAGACCACGCCCTTAAAGAAATGTAACATTACAAGGAAGATTGCAGTAAAAATAAGGATGTAAACAAACAAGAAAATAGCGTTTTCAACATCCTCTGGATTTTCCGTTACAATGCCAGTTTGCTCTAGTGTGCCTTCCTGGATAGCGCCTATAAAATTCACAGCAACAGCAATTCCCAAAAACTGTGTTATAATGAAGAGAACAGAGAGTTTCAGCATCAATTTTTTTTCCATAAAAGAAAAGGAGAGTCCAACAGCTTAAAAAGGCTTTTCAATTATTCCCGCTGGGTGGGCTTCAGGAAATTGTGCCTTGGCCTGTAAAGTTCGCCCTTCTTCTCGAGCTTGTCAATTAAATCCCGAGCTCTATCCTCGCTTATGCCCTCTGCCTTTGCTTCCTCCAGCACGTCCTGCAACGGCACCATATCTATCTCTTCTTCCCTTACCTTTCCCTTCACAATATTGAGTATTTTCTTCATATTAGTTATCTGCGTATGCGTCTGTCCTGTTACAATTATGTCATAATCGATTTTTCCTGTTTCAGGATCAGTAACCAAATCCTGCAGTGAAGCCCTCACAAGCCTTATGGCCCTTTCAGCGTCCTGCTTTTCCACAACATCGCTCAGCCTTATCCTTGCTGAGGCTTCGCTCAACCTCACTAGACCTTCCAACTGTCTATGCGTAGCGGCGTAGCTTCCCTCCTTCCTGCCCAAGTCCCTTAAACGGAGGTAGAAATCGCTTATTGCTTCGATTGCCTCCTTGCTAAGCGTTGGGAAAACATTCTGCCTTGCATAAGAGATGTATTTTCTAAGCGTTTCTGCATCAATAACTGGCGTTGCAATCTTCTCCACTTCTTCCATGTCCTCTTTCCTGAGCTTTTTGCCCTTCTTCTTGTACTGGGAAATTATTTCCCCGCTCCTGTGCGTTCTCAGGATGTGCTCTGAAATCTGCCCATCCTTTGTCCTATCCAACACATCCCTCATCATAAAAAACAGGTCAAACCTGCTTATGAGCGTTGCCGGCAGATTTATTTGCTCAATAAAGGGCTGGTATTGGTCGAAGCGGCTGAATTTCGGGTTGGCTGCTGCAAGTATGCTTGTATCAGCCTTAAAGCGCGTAACAATGCCTGCCTTTGCAATCGAGACCATGCCCTGTTCCATTGCTTCGTGCAGTGCAACCCTGTCTTCGGGATTCATCTTGTCCAATTCGTCTGCCATACATATTCCGCCCGAACTCAATACAAGCGCGCCAGCCTTTAGCGTCCAGCCTCCCTCACCAAAATCGTCTTTCACAGCCGAGGCTGTGAGGCCAACCCCGCTTGTTGTCCTACCAGCAGTGTAAATGCTTTTTGGGGCAATATTATGGGTTGCCTGCAGTATTTGGCTCTTACCCGTTCCAGGATCGCCCACGAGCAAAATGTGGGCATTGCCCCTTATCGTTTGTTCCCCAGGCAAAAGCTTCTTTACTCCACCAAAAAGTTGCAGCACAATGCTCTCCTTCACAACCTCGTGCCCATATATTGCTGGCGCGATGCTCCCTGTAAGCATTTCATAAATTTTCGGGTTCTTAGCCAGCTTCTTTATCTCTTTCTCCTCTTCTGGCAGTATTTCAACCTCTTCAAACTCCCTTTCAGTTTCCTCCACATGCCATGCCTCTAAAAACCTCCCGAAGACAATTTTCTTTCCCTGTCCAGGATAGAGCCGCAGCACTCCCACAAACCTTATCTTATCGCCAGCATTCACCTTATGTACGAGATCATCGCCCATATATACATCCAGATAGGAGGCCTGTTCATTTCCCCTCAATTTTTCCAAGGGTTCCTGTACCTGCACCTTTTGGTAATCCACAAATTCAGATTGGTCTTGAATCAAGGTGAAATCCCTGTGCCTGCATTCGCAGAAAGTGGGCATTTTCAGTTCATGGGATTCCTGCGGTGTTTTGTAGGTGTTGCCACATCTCCTGCATTGCCATGTAGCCATCTTCAGCTTTGGCAAAGCATCAGTTATTTGCCTTATGACCCCCTCCACTGAAATCATCTTGTTCAAGTATTCGGAACCAATATCTCTTACAAGTATCTCCCTGTCCTTGGGAATGTTGAAAAAGCGAATGTGAGGGGCAAAGCTCTCTATTTCAAGGGCAGGAACTTCAATGCTCTGAATTGCGATTTCAGCTGCTTCAAGCAGATAATCAGGATTATCGAGCAACTCATCAGCCAGCTCGTAATCAAATTCCTCCAGGTCCTTAAAGTCCACTTCCAGGCTCCTTTTTTGGGGATATTCCCCAACAAGCCTCTCAATCCCTTTCTTGTAAACGCTTTCAAAGAAGGTAACGAACTTGCTTACATAGGGGTTTTCTTCCCTCTCAGCAGCCCTTTCAACGCTCTTCTGCTCCTCTGCCATTGCAACACCACTAAGATTCCTGTTTTTTCGCTTTTAAAACCCTTCCAGAGACAGTGGATTTCCACTGTTTTTCCCCCTTCAGCAATTTCCACTAATTGTGTTGGGGTGTGTTGAGAAACCTTGCAGAATAACATTCCGCGAGGCGTTGTGGAATCGAAGATTCCACGACGGAGTGTGTCAGAAGAAAAAATTTTCCATATCTATTAGGTCCAGCTAATTAATAACCTTGAGCAATTAGAAAAGCAAACCCAAGGGGGCAGCAGGGAAATGAAAAGCGAAAAGTTTTTTACATAATTTCGCACACAACAGCATAGATGGTTGAAGCGTCATATTATTATAGGAATTTGAACCAAATGTATTTGAGAGGTATGCCAAAGCAAAAAAGAAGAAGGCTGTTGTTTGTTGATGATTCCTCTTCAGTTCATGGCTATACACGAAGAGTAGGGGCAGGGCATAAGCAGCGGCACGCTTATGGTCCAGAACAAGCAAGAGATTTTATTAGAATAACATTATCGGCGATAGAGAGATTACAAGCAAAAAAAGCCAAGCAAAGGGAACAGGAAACTAACCCAGGGAAAAAAGCTTTGCTAACAAGACAAATACGCTTTTTGGCGAGATTAAAGAGAAGGCCTTTTGATTTAGTTGTCTCTGACATTAATATGCCGTCAGGGTACCCTACTGGGATGCAATTGCTTAGAGAGTTGAGAAAAGAATTTCCAGAGATGCGGGTCATGATGCACTCTGATGATGTGGTGAATCTTGCGAGGGCAAGAAGACAAGGCGCTAAAGCTGTGATAAAAGCCCCGGGTTTCTCTGAGGCAGATTTGAAAGCCGCAGTAATAAAGGAGTTTGGATTGGACAAAAAAAGGGCATCGCTTAAACAATTGGAAGCCCAAGCAAAAAAATATCCTAAAAGAGAGAGTATTGTGGGATTAAAGTTTTCTAACATACCTACTTTTGTGGTTGCGGAACTTTTTGTAACAGCAAAAAATTCAGCAGAAAGAAAACCATACAAACAACAGTTATTTGATTTGGTGCTTGCAGGAAGGCTGAGCCCCAACACATTTAAAGCCCTGTTGAGATGCAGATGGCGCCCTGACTTGCATGGAAAGGCCATAGGCATTTATAGACGTGACAAAAATGGAAGAGTAATAGAGAAGTCTCAACATAGGAGCACCTAAACGCCTATTCCATTTAGAATAATTCTTTCAACCAGCAATTCATTTAAATAATCTTTTTCCGTTAAAATTGCCTAACAAATATAAATTAAGGAGAGTGAAGCGGCTTATGGCTAAAACGTTCTATATTACTACTGCAATTGATTATCCGTCCAGTAAGCCCCATCTTCGGCCACGCTTATGAAAAAGTTTGCGCTGATTGTGTTGCGAGATGGCACCGCTTACTCGGTAAAAAAGTGTTTTTTCTCACGGGAACAGATGAGTATGGCACCAAAATCCAAAGAGCTGCGAAGCAAGCTGGAAAAGACCCTAAAAAATTTGTTGATGAGATGGTTGTTCACTTTGAAGCAATGGACAAAGCCTTGAATGTAAAATATGACCGCTTCATTCGTACGACCGATGCAGATCACGTAAAAGTATGCAAGGATATTTTTCAGAAGCTTTATGATAAGGGAGATATTTATTTGGGCGAGTATAGCGGATGGTATTGTCCAGAATGCGAAACATTTTATACTGAAAAGGATTTAGTGGATGGAAACTGCCCTACCCACAAGAAAAAACCCGAGTGGGTAAAGGAAGAAAGCTATTTTTTCAAAATGAGTAAATACCAAGATCTTGTTCTGAAAAAGTTAAAGGAAAAAGATAGTATTATCCCCCCCGGTAGAGCAAAAGAGATCATAAATCGAATAGAGGATGGATTACAGGATTTGAGTGTGAGCAGAGTAAATGTCTTCTGGAGCATCCCAGTACCATTTGACAAAAAACATTTTCAATATGTTTGGACCACAGCCCTGCTAAACTATGTAACTGGCGCAGGGTACGGAACCAAAAATTTTGATAAAATTTGGCCGGCGGATTATCACTTCATCGGGCCTGATATTTTATGGCACCATACTGCGATTTGGTATAGCATTTTAGCCGCTGCAGAGATACCTCTCCCAAAAACAGTTTCAGTGCATGGATGGATTACCTTTGGCGGGGAGAAAATGAGCAAGAGTAGGGGCGCGGTTGTAGACCCCATAGAGATTTCGGAAAAGCACGGAAGCGATGCGATTCGATACTACCTGCTTAGGGAAGTGCCATTTGGGCAGAATGGTAGTTTTACTGAAGAAGCTTTAGTGCGAAGAGTCAATAACGAGCTTGCCAACGAGCTAGGAAACCTTGTGAACAGAACTATTGTAATGATTGAAAAGTATTCCAAGGGAGAAATACCCAAGGGAGAAGCGGATAAGAGATTGCAGAAAAAGCTCAATCTCGGGGAGATAACAGAGCTCATGGATAAGCTGGAGCTGCACCATGCGCTTGCGGAAATATTTTCTTTTGTGAGCGCGTGCAACCAGTTCATAAATGAGAAAGAGCCCTGGAAATTGCAGGGAGAAGAGCAAGCAGCGGTGCTTTACTCCTTAGCAGACAGCCTGCGCATCATTGCAATTTTGCTGTACGCGTTCATGCCTGGCACTGCTAAAAAAATAAACCAGCAGCTCGGCATTTCCCTTGGCAAAATAGCTGACTGTGAATTCAACAAGCTGAAAGCAGGAACAAAAGTAAAGAAAGCAGGGATTCTGTTCAAGAAAATTGAATAGCCGAACTGATTGCATGCCAAAGCCAATTGTTTCAATCCAAAAGTGCGGCTCCTATTCGCTGCGAGAAGCTAAGGAAGCAATAGAAAAAAGCCTTGCTCCCTTGGGTGGCATCAAATCCATTATAAAGCCAAACGAAAAGATCCTGTTGAAAGTAAATTCCATTGGACCACATGCTCCGGAAAAAGCCGCTACAACCCACCCTACTGTTGTAAGGGCAGTTGCACAGCTGGTCAAGGAAGCAGGGGCAGAGCCCGTTATTGCGGACATGGCTTTTGTAAGCGTAGCCCCTACGAAGAGGGCATTGGAGAAAAGCGGATTGAAGGCGATTGGGGAGAAAGAGGGGATTCCCATTCTCGCCCTAGAAACAGAGGGCTTTCAAAAGGCAAAGATTAATGGGAAAGTGTTCTCGGAACTGTTTGTTTCCTTGCCTTGGCTGAATGCCGACAAAGTGATTTTTGTCCCGAAACTTAAAACCCACATGGATACAGAGTTGACAGCAGCTGTAAAGCTTTCCTTCGGTTTTGTTCCAATGCTTTACAGGATGCTTGCGCACAGCGGCAGCAAAGAGTACTTGTGCAATACTATAGTGGATGTTTTTTCAGTTAGAAAACCCGACTTGGTTGTAATGGATGCAATAATTGGAATGGATGGCAATGGGCCAACAAGAGGCAGACCAAAGCAACTGGGGCTTGTCATTTCATCAAATGATGCTGTTGCTGCTGACACAGTTGCAGAGAAGCTGATTGGATTTGGGCAAACTCTTACAACGAAAATTGCTGCAGAAAGGGGCTTGGGAGAAAACAGCCTGGACAGGATAAAAATCGTTGGAGAAAAAATAGATGAAGTGGGAAAGCAATTCAGGCATCCGATTACCCAAACCCGAAAGCTCCCCGCTTTCTTCAGAAAGCTCTTTGTAAGGCTCTCAATGGTTCTGCCCGCTGTGAAAAAGGAGTGCTGTACTCGCTGCCTCAAATGCGTTGAATACTGCCCCCCCAAAGCAATCGCTGTTCGCAGCTACCCAGAAATTAGTTCAGGGAAATGCATCCAGTGTTTCGGCTGTGCAGAGCTCTGCCCCAACAAAGCGATTGAGAGAAAGCACAGCAAAATCTATGGTCCGCTCAGCAAGATAAGGGAACTGATAAGGATTTGATTCCAACAGAATTCACAAACGCTTCCGCATCAATTCCGCGTACTTTTCCAGCTCTTCTTTTTCTGCCTTTCCCTGCTCCCAGGCAAAATTCAGCGAATCGCCCTGCTTCCTTGGAATCACATGGAAATGCAGGTGCGGAATTACCTGCCCGGCAGCTTCTTGATTTGATTGTATTACATTGAATCCCTGTACGCCCTCTACCACACTCATCACTGCCCCAGCAACCTTCTGCACTATTTCCATCAATTCCTTCAGCTCCTCGTGTGGCAGGTCCAGCAGCGTATGGTAGTGCTTCTTTGGAATAATCAAGGAATGTCCCTTTGCAGCAGGATTTATGTCCAGAAAAGCCAGAATCTTTTCATCCTCATACAGTTTTGTGCTCGGGATTTCTCCCTTTGCTATTTTGCAGAAAATGCATTCATCCATCTCATCACCCACTCAACATTGTCTCCTAATCCAAATCCGCTTTTCCTCCTCCAACTTAAATATTTCCTGCCAAACCTTTTTCTTTCTTTTGTTTCCGTCATCTTCTGGAAAATTGGCTCAAGCTGCCTTACGCTCAGTGCATTAAGCAGTTCCATGGGTTTTTTCCCGAGAGGCCTGTTTTTGGACAGTACGGCAATCGCCTCTGCAGAAAATTCATTTAGTGCAGCAGCTTTTCTTTCCTGCGGCAGCCTTTCAATGCGCTGCATATATTTGGACATTGCAGCAGGGTGCGCTGCAATCCCAAGCAGAAGCCTTGACCTTTCCGCTGGCTCCATCTGGGAAATTCTTGCCATTGTCTTGGGCGTTATTGTGCCGGCTTTTCCAATCGCCCTCACAATGCTGCCTGCTTTTGGTTCTACCAGTCTTCGTATCCACCCCCTAAACCTGCCAGCCATAGAAAAAAGCTAAAGCAAAAGTTATTTAATTCTAAAGTAGTGCAACCGCCAAGTAGAACAAGCCGAAGGCAATGCAGAATTTTCCGAAATTCACTTTGTGCGCAATCCTTATCAGCCAACCCATGCTCAAAAACCCGACAGTTGCTGCTACAGCAATTGCCGCGATAGCATTCGGTTCAAAGTTTATTCCTTTTTGGTAGAGCCCAAACAACACTTCTGCAATGAAAATGCTTGGGATTGAGAGAAGAAAGCTGATTCTGAATGCCTGCTCTGGCGTGAAATCCTCAAAGAGCAGTGCGGCTGTTGTAATGCCGCTCCTGCTTATCCCTGGAACAACAGCCAAGCCCTGCGCCAAGCCAAGCAGTGTTCCATTTGCAACATTCAGCTGTCCTTTCCTTGCTCTTTTCTTCAGCTGCAGCATTCCGCTTGCAATCAATCCAAAGCCCACAATTAGTGTTAGGATAAATGATGTCAGGGCAAAATTGCGCAGCAGCAGAAAGCTGGGGATTGCCGTGATAGCTGATGCAACTACTGCAACGAGCAGGAATGAAACAGTCTTCCTGCTCTGCATTTTGAGCACCTTTGCAATCTCGTGCCTGAAGTAAGCAATGGCGGAAATCAAAGTGCCTATATGCAGATAAATGCTGTAATCCAGCGCTTTCTCCGCGGCAATACCGAAGAGCTGCGTGGCAGCTACAGTAACCTGACCCTGAGAGCTTATTGGTAGCCACTCAAAAATTCCCTGTAGGATACCCAAAACAATCGCTTGCGCTAAATCCATACAAATCAAAAAAGGGAAGAATTAGTTTAATAAACAATCTCCAAACGCCGGCGGCAGGATTCGAACCTGCGAGGCCTTGCAGCCTACTCCGTCTCGAGCGGAGCACCTTCAACCACTCAGTCACGCCGGCTGCTATAATAAAATCATTGCTCCCTTAGCTTGAAATAGCTTTCTTTTCGCCTCTAAGACTCTTTCTTCTTTAGCTTTTCAATCTCGTACAGTTTCTGCAGGCCCCTAGAAAGAATCACGCCAATCAGTTTCCCTTGCTGCACCACTGGGAAAAGCGGATAGCCCTTCGTTAAAACCTTTGACATCAGCTCTGCTGCATTTGCTTTCAAGGAAATACTCGGCAGCTTCTGTGCAACATCCCCCGCCCTCACACTTTCCCACTGCTCCCTTGGAATTCCCTCCAGGGTTTCATATGAAACAAGCCCAAAGCCCTGGGGCAATTCAACCAGAAAAGCAAGCTGCCTTTTCTGCGTCATCAATTCAAATACATCCTGCAGTGTTGTTTCCCCTTGCACCACCATTGGAGCCTTTTCAAGCAGCGGTAAAATGTCAGCCCCCCTCAGCGTTTCCTTCATTTCCACTGTCTGGCTTTCCTGCTGCGAGCCAAAGAAAATGAATAGGGCAATTACTGCAATGAGAATATTGCCGCTTACAAAGCCGAGAATGAAAAGGAATATCGCGAGCACCATGCTTATCCTTGAAACAGCCATTGTTGCGGTTTTCCATCCTACAAAATATGCTAAGAGGGAGCGTGCTACCCTGCCCCCATCCAAAGGCAGGGCAGGAAAGAAAAGGTTGAATGTTCCCAACACAAGGTTCACGTAAAAGAGGCTTAGGAGGGGGGATTCAAGAATTGCGAAGAAATTCTCCTCCAAAAGCTTTTCCAAGCCAAGGGGGATGCCAAAAGTGCTCGATAGCAGCAGTATTGTTCCTGCCACAAAGAAATTGAAGAGTGGCCCTGCAACACTTACTTGGAACTCCTCAGCAGGATTTTCTGGCAGGGTCTCGCTTACGGAAATGCCCCCAATTGGAAGCAGTATTATTTTCTCCACCCTAAAGCCCTTTTCCATGAGCACAATGCTGTGCATAAGCTCATGGAAGAAAACAGAGAGGAAAAGGAGAAAGATAAATAACAGCGCAGGAAAAATACCCCCGATTGGGAACGCTCCAGCAAAAGCAAACAGCAGCATGCCAAGGAAAATTAGCAATGCTCCCAACACAAAAGTACTATGCAGCTCGATGGGAATACCAAGAATTTTTCCGATTTTTAGTGAGCGCATTCAGTTCCCTTCACAAGAAAAAAAGCCATAGAGGTATTTAAGCATAATGTAAAAAAGAAAGGAGAGCGGTTTTCATTAAACCGCTAAACCCTCATTGGTATAAAGCCTGTTCCGCTTGATGTTGCTGTGAGGCCTGAAATTAGTGTTATAAATATCGCTGCTAACAATACTGCAAAGATTAGGATTATTACCAATGGAATAACTATAACAGCAACTATTGCCCTGCCTATTGAAAGCTGATGCACTGCCTTTGTTGCTAGCACTACCAACGCAAGTTGCCATAGCCCAACAATCAAACCCAAGAGTCCAATGATAGCAAGTCCCAGGAGATATGCTCCTGGTCCTCCTAAAGCAGTTAATATGCCTATCACTGCGAGAACAGCCCCTGCCGTGCCTCTTATTGCTGCACCAATCATTGCGAGAGCTCCAACATAATTGCCAAAGCTTCCCTTTCCGCCCAACAACAATGAAAAAATATGAAGTATCGCACCGCCTATTAGTATGACTATTACAGCAAGAATAGGTGAAGCTATTGTTGAAACAAGTATTACAAGCGGGCTTGATGTCCCATGAAAAATCGTGCTAATTGCAGGTAGCTGAGAGAATACGATATACTGTTGTAAGCCGCTCAAAAATCCAACAATTACACTTGCAATCACCAAATGCTTGAGCCCTTCTTCAATGCGCGTTCCTACCAAGTCGGCTGGTTTTTTCTTGAAAAGCAAAATATCTAGCCAGTCATTAAAAATCACTTGTTTCACCTCCAAAGAATCCAGATAAATTGTGTAGAATAGCCCCTTTCTTTTATTTAAAGTTATGGTTCTGTGGCGCTGTCAAGTTATTTGAGGTTTTATAAATAGGCTTCTTTTTCTGCTGTTTTTGTTTTGTTTTAGTGGGTTAGAGCGCTGGAGGTTGATCCGCCTCCAGCAGACAAGACTCTATCCCAGGACGTGATGGAAAATGAATGTGCAATTGGATTTAAATAGCTATCAGACGAGCGAGTCGCCGGCATGCAAGCGTTGCGGCTCGTCTGCTGTAATAAAAGATGGGAGATACAGGCGCGTTAGCAAGCAAGCTCACATCTACTGCTGCAAGAGATGCGGCTGCAGGTTTGTTCTCGCTACCAGTGACCTGGAGAGAATGAGGCACAGCTCTAGTGTGATAGCTTTTGCCTCTCAACTGTACAGCGAGGCAGGCATCAGCTACAGAACAGTTGCTAGGGTCCTACAGCAACACTTCAGTATGAGAGTATCTCACAAAACCGTTAGGGCTTGGATAGCCAGAGCAGCAGAATGGGTTTATTCGCCCAAAGCTGCCGATATAAACATAGATACCTGGGCTGCTGATGAAACCATCATCAAAGCCAACGGCTACAGGTATGTTCTGTGGCTGGTGTTTGATCCCAAGCACAAGCTGGTGCTGTCATGGCATCTGAGCAGATTGAAGCTGATGAGAGACGCTGTAGCTGTTCTCAGGAAAGCGTTGAAAGCAACCCAATGCAGACCTCGAACAGTCATAACAGACCACTTGCCAGCATACATTGCAGCCATCAAGAAAGTGCTGGGACATAGGTTCACCAAGCACACCCCTCGCAGCCTAGGAGGCAACAACCACATAGAGAGGTTCTTCAGGGAGGTTAAGAGGAGAGTCAAATGGTTCAGCAGCTTCAGGAGCAAGAAAGGGTTGAAAGCGTTCCTACGAGCATTCATCTACTGCTACCACTTCATCAAACCACACAGGACACTGGGCTGGCAAACGCCAGCCTCACTTATTTGACACTACCGCTTTATGCTCTAGGCTAAGTGTAAAGAAAAAGAAAAAAGCCCTAAATGCTCTTGGAGGCGCCAAGGCACTATTGGGCTTTTGCTACAGGAGCTGCCGCTGCTACAGGAGCCGCTGTTCCTCCTGGATATCCTTCGGCCAGCAGTGTCATGATAGATACACTTATTGCGTAGTTGATGATCACCGCTATGATGAGTCCAACGATCGCAAGTCCTCCTCCCAGTGCGCCTATTATTATCCCTAGTATTGCGCCGACTATCACTGAAACAATTATTGCAACAATTATTGCTACAATGAATCCGCCTGTGAAGAAGTTCTTGAAATTCTCACCTAGGGCAAAGGCTTTGCCAAACTGCTTTGTCTTTGCATAGTTCATTATCCCTGAGAGGGCAAGAATTGCGCCTAGTATGGCCAATATTACGCCAACTATGATCAATCCTGCTGCTGCCGCCAAGCCGCCCATAACCGCCTGCATTATCTGGGCCTGGGCTGCTGCTGTATTTCCTCCTGCCGCTGCT
>JAFCCK010000006.1 GCA_017610245.1 Candidatus Iainarchaeum sp. | reverse complement strand
ATAGGAGAGACTTATTCAAATTGTACCAGAGATTGCCCAAACTGTGACGATGACAATGAATGCACAAAAGACAGCTATGATTATCATGAACAAAAATGTATCAATGAACCTATAATCCCCTGTTGTGGCAATGAAATATGCGACAGAGATGTTGAAACATACTCAAGTTGTCCAACAGACTGTCCAAATTGTGATGACGATGACAAGCTTACTGCAGACAGCTTTAATTATGCAACACAAGAGTGTGAGAATATCGTTACACACTATTTCATTGATGATTTCGAGGAAGGTGCCCAAAATTGGACTTTTTCTGGTGAAGGGACTAGGAGCCCACTACTAGAGGCTGGCACTCCAGTTCTAAAATTATCAGGCTATAAGCGAGCAAACCTTCAGAAGGAATGGACTAATTATATCTTCAAATTTAGATTTAAGAGGGTAGATGGCTCGATGCATGTCAACTTTAGGCATAGTTCTACTGAGCATGGCTGGAATCGATACTTCATCGGTATCTCCACGAAAGTGGATAGCTTAAACAAGCAAGTCGATGGTAGTTTTCAAACACTTAAGGATATTAGTTTTAGATTTGATGGGAATTGGCACACTCTTGAAATAAGAAGCTATGATAACATTATTAACGTTTATGCGGATGATGAACTTTTAATTAAATACAGGGATACTGAAAACCCCTTTCTTTCTGGTAGAGTTGGATTTGAAACCCACACAGGTGGAAGACCTGAAATCCATCCAGAGTTTCTGATAGACGACGTTGAAATTAAAGTCATTAAGGGATTAAATGTGGAAACATTCAAATTTGTTTCAAGCATTTCTCCAGAGGGTAAACCGGTTGAAAGAAGCAACGTATACAGTGCTGGTGAACAAAAGCTAATGTATTTTACAGTAACTGGTTTTGAAGTAAAAGATGAAGAAGCTTGGATAACACAAAATCTAAAAGTCACTGGTCCAACAGGAACTGTTTTACTTGATGCGGAAATGATCAATCAAAAAGTTGCTGTGGAAGCTGGACAAGATTTACTATGGTTTACAAATACATTAACTCCGAGAGCTGGTGAAGAGAAAGGGGTGTATACTGTTGAAATCATAGTAACTGATAAAAATTCAGAAGAATCTACAACATATTCAACAATATTCACAGTATCTTAAGGAGTCACCGCTGAGGGAGATATAACTTGTCCTCGATTCTGATCCTCCCCTCAAATAACCAAACACCATAAGCCCCGGGAGGGATTCGAACCCTCGACCCCTTCTTTACGAGAGAAGTGCTCTACCACTGAGCTACCGGGGCAATAAAGAATTAGTGCCTTCAAAGCTCTTTAAATGTTTTCTTTTCAAGGGAGAGCAGCCAGAGCGTTTCTGGAAGCTTTTCTATCGCAATCCGCTTCTGGTCCATTGAATCCCTTTCGCGCAGTGTAACCGTGCTGTCCTTCATTGTGTCATAATCCACAGTTATTGCATACGGCACCCCTATTTCATCAACGCGCGCATACCTTTTCCCAATGCTCCCTTTCTCATCGAAAAACACATCAAACTGGTGCTCCCTCAGTGTTTGCGCAATCTCCTCTGCTTTCTCCAACAAGCCGTCCTTCTTGACAAGCGGGAATACCCCGGACAGGTAGGGAGCAATTGCAGCAGGCAGCTTTAGATAGATGCGCTCTTCCTTGCCCCTTTTCTCCTTCCTGAAGGAAAGGTCAAGAATTACGTAGAAGGCCCTGTCAATCCCAGCTGAAAGCTCGAATATATGCGGCACGAATTTTTTCCCCTCTTCTGTAACGCTCAAGTCCTGCTTGCTCTGCTTTGCATGCCCCTTCAAATCATAATCTGTCCTGTGATTGCATGCCATGAGCTCTACCCAGCCCAAATCTGTTTCAACCTCAAAGTCCCAGGTTTCCTTTGCATAGAAAGCCCTTTCATCATTGTCCAATTCCCTGAAACGCATTTTCTCAAGCGGGATTCCAAGCTTTTCATACAACTGCTGCACGCGCGCAAGGTAGTATGCAACCAGCTTCCCGGAAACAATCTTTTTCTTCGCAGCATCGCTACACGAAACCTTTCCAAGTTTGCCGGTCTTTAGGAGCATCAAATTCAGCTTGTAATCTTTTACATCTTCAAAGTGCGCGACATCATTTATTTTATCGGGATTGAAGAAAACCTCTATCTCCATCTGCCCGAACTCGCGCTGCCTGAGCAAAGTGTTTCTTGGAGCGATTTCATTCCTGAAGGATTTTCCCGCCTGGGCAATCCCAAGGGGCAGCTCCTGCCTGCTTGACTTGTATAGGCGCCTGAAATCGCAGAAAATGCTCTGGCATGTTTCTGGGCGGAGGTAAGCAGGTTGGTCGCCAGTAGCGCCAATCTGCAGCCCCATCATCATATTGAATTTCCTTACTTCCTCAAAGTTCTTGCCCCTGCATTTTGGGCACTGCACTTTGTGCTCATCAATTAGCTTGTCCAGTTCTGTTGTTGCAAGGCTTTCAGGGACAATGCCATCAACCTTCTCGGCAATCAGCTTGTCCGCCCTGAAAAGGGAATGGCACTTTTTGCACTGTACAATGGGGTCGTTAAAGCTCTCTAAATGTCCGGAAGCCTTGAAAACATCTTCCGGCAGAATCTGGCTGCCCCCGATTTCAATCATCCCCTCCCTTTCAACAAGCTCCTTTCTCCAAACAGCGACAATTTTCCTGCGTATTGCCTCCCCTATTGGACCAAATTCCCAAAAGCCGCTTGGAGCACTTGCATAAATCTCCCCGCTCGGGAAATAAAGCGTTCTCCTCAAAGCAAGGTTGTTTATTTCCTCTTTTGGCATGGAATCACTGGTATAAATAAGAATGGCAAATTATTTTAAATTCCCTCACTCTATGAAAACAGGCATAGCATCTAGGGAAATGAAATCAGCTTCAACCTGCTCCACACTTGGCTCCTTTACGCCAATCTCGGTAATTATTTTTGTTATGGTAGCTGCGTCCTTCCCAAGCTGGCTGCTTAGGCTGATTGTTGCCCCTTGCCCCTCTTTCCAGGCAACAAAAACCGGCTGCTTGTCAGGGAAGGTGTACTTGTAGATATGTAAGTCGCTGCTGCCCAAATCAATCCTCTCAAGATTTTTGTTCGCCCCAAGCACTTTTTCCAAAAAGAGCTTGTAGGAGTAAAAGACAGGCTTTTTCGCTGCCTCTACACTACCTGTTTTTTGGTACTCTAGTGTATCAATAAGCCCGGCGTGCCTCCACTCAATGCTGGGATACTCTGGCCAATCATAGAGCGCACTTACGAGGATATATGCAAGCCCTGCCTCACTGCCTGCCGCAAGCTTCTTTACCGTGAGAGAAGCTTGGTCGCGGTAAAACCTTTCCCTCGCATCTTCATAGCCGGCATTGTTTGGGTCATCAAGCGTTTCCATAATATCGGGCTTGCCGTTGTTGTCTGCATCCTCGTAAAACGGCGGCATGTCATTGAAGAGATAGTTTGCCAGATTGCTCTGCGTATCGTCAGCCATTATAGGTTTTGTGTAGCCATAACTTTGCATCCTCTCTTCTAAATATTCTACAGTTGGTCTTGCCCCAGAGTAATAGCCGTTGTAGTGGATACTAAACACATCAAAGTCCGGCTGCTGCAGAGAGCTCTCCACAAAATTGAGGAATTGCCTACCGAAGGGTATTGCATCAGCCCTTTCCTGAATCTCCTCCTCGCTTGGGTTGTCATCAAAGAGACCGCCAAATGCAGTGCCAGCCCTTGCAATAACAACACTGGAATCTGCCTTGTGCGCATTTTGCTGTGCGAGCCTCAGCAGCTTGTTATAGCTTTCTGCTGTGCCGCCATTGTTTATCCAGTGAGTAGGGAACTCTATTTCGCCATTTATGTTTATTATTTCAATTGCCGCATACCTCAAGCCAGGCATGTCCTTGAATCCATCGGCATCATACCTTTCAACAAGCTCATAGATGAACTGCCCCCATTCGTCCCAGTATTGCTCCCTTGGCGGGGCATAATGCAAATCAGAAGCAGGATTTGGCTTAATTGTTGCCCAGGAGGAGATAGAGTTCACATTAAGTTGCGCCCTAAAGCCATGTTGCTGCAGTATCCCAATGTGGCTGTCCAAAAAGCCCCAGTCATAGTTGCCAGGGCTTTTCTCTATCATGTCCCAGTTTACCATGTTAATCCCGACTATGCCAACGCCCAACTCCTCAAGCGCAACTGCAAGGTCCCTCAGGATTGGCACTGTTCCATTAAAGCCCTCGGCTCCAAAGTAATACTTGCTGAAAGTGGTTTCATCCATTGCCCTTGTTCTGGGAATGCTGGCAGGACCACAATCCTGCGGGCAGCTTTCTGCTGTTTCTCCAGCTTCGCATTTTCCATTGCCGCATTCCTCAATCGCACAATCAGCAGGGCAGTTCTCCGCTGTTTCACCCCTGCCGCACTTTCCATCCCCACACTTCTCCTGCACACAGCCGCTTAGGATGAGCAGGGAAATGGAAATAAGCAGAAAGATTGCAACTTTTTTGTCCATGGAATAGAGAAGGGATTTAATATATTTAAAGCTATTGCAGCACAATTAATTCGGTTTTATGGAGATTGAAAAACTAAGGAAAAAGCTGATTGGGAAGGCAAAAAAGCAGGTTCAGGAGAAGTATGCTGGCAGGGAAAGCCATGTGATTAGGGCTGCAGCTGTGCTGCAGGACCTTGATGCCTGCTTCAACCTGCTTGCTGAGCACTGTATTGAATGGTACAGCATGCACTTCCCGGAATTGAAGGGAATGGTGAAGGATAACCAAGCATTCTTGAAGCTAGTTTATTTTGTCGGCGAAAGAGGCAAATTCAGTGAAAAGGGCGTGAAGGAGCAGGCAGGGGAGAAGAATGTGAAGAGGATTGTTGCAGCTGCCAAGAAAAGCATGGGAAGTGCAATAGAGGAGGGCATGCTAAAGGAGGTGCAGCTGCTTGCGCTGAACGCGCTGAATTTGCGCGAAGAAAGGGATTTCCTGCTGCGATTCATTGAGAAGGAAATGGAGGCGGTTGCTGGCAATTTTTCAAAGGTTGCTGGGGCTTTGCTTGCTGCGAAGCTGCTGGGGGAAGCCGGCTCCTTGAGAAAACTCGCTTTGATGCCGAGCAGCACCATTCAATTGCTTGGGGCGGAAAAAGCATTGTTCAGGCACTTGAGGAACAAGCAAGTAAAACCGCCAAAGCATGGCCTTATCTACATGCACCCTCTTGTGCAGAAGGTTGCAAGGGGCAATAGGGGAAAGATGGCTAGGGCATTGGCTGGAAAGCTGGGCATTGCTGCAAAAGCGGACTATTTCGGGAAGACAGACATTGCTGCAAAACTGCAGCAGGATTTGGAGCAAAGATTCAATCAGCTGAAAGAGTGAAATTCTTATATCATTAGCTGTTTCTTATTATTAATGTGAACAAAAAGAAAATATTGGAGTTATATAATAAAGTTCAGGCCATTCCCTACTATTGCCTAAAGAGATCGCAAAGGGGGAAATAAATTGAAGCAAATCTTTTCAGGGGTTTATTCAAGCAATGGAAAGCTCTTTACCAGGAATCTCGTGCCCGGCAGAAAGGTTTACAGCGAGCAGCTTGTTTCCAAGCGCAGCACTGAGTTCAGGGAATGGGTTCCATGGAGGAGCAAGCTCGCTGCTGCGATAAAAAATGGTTTGAGGGAGCTTCCACTGAGAAAGGGAGCAACTGTGTTGTATCTCGGGAGCAGTGAGGGCACAACAGCTTCCCATATCAGTGATATCATTGGCGGGAAAGGGCTTTTGTTTGGTGTGGATGTTAGCGAAAGGGTTATGAGAAAATTCATCCAGCTGTGTGAGGCCCGCCCTAACCTCGTACCAGTGCTTGCAGATGCAAATAAGCCAGAATCGTACAGGGAGCATATTGAAGGGAGCTCCATTGATTTGCTCTACCAGGACATTTCCCAGAAAAACCAGGCGGAAATATTTAATAAGAATGCTGCGCTATTTCTTCCCAAGGAAAAAACGGGTTTGATTGCATTGAAGGCGAAAAGTATTTCGCAGCGGGAAAGCCCGAAAAAAGTATTTGAAAAAGAAATTGCTGTGCTGGAAAAGGAGTTTAGGATAAAGCAGGTTGTGCTGTTGCAGCCCTTTGAGAAAGACCATGCAATGGTTCTGGGTGAGAAGCGATGAGGCAAGAAGCAAGGAGACAGTTTGTGCACATGCAGTTTGGCTCTCTCTTTGTAGTAATAACCGCCTTGTTTGGGATTCATGTTGCGGCTGGGATAATTGCGGTTGGATTGCTGATTGGAGCGCTTGTATCATGGGAAATCAAAAGAGGTTATAGGGTGTTTATTTTTTCTGAAATTGTGAAAAGGGTGGAAAGGGAGCACGAAAAGCATTTGCCCGGAAAAGGTGCTTTAATGTTTTTCCTTGGGACGCTTGTTTTAATGCTCTTGTTCCAGGACAAGACGATTGTGTTGGGGGCATTGTGTGTTGCAGTGTACGGAGATGCTGCCTCAACCATCTTTGGCCTAAGGCTTGGAAAGCACTACCTTGTTGACAAAAAAACTTTGGAGGGAACATTAGGGGGAATACTTGCTTCAGTTGTTTTTCTCGTAATACTCTTTGAATGGTGGGTTGCATTGATTGCAACAATTGTTGGAATGCTCGCTGAACTGCTTCCCCTAGATGATAACTTTACTATTCCGATTGCTGCTGCGATTACCTTAACGCTTTTATTATAATTTTTTGCATTCCCATTATTTATTGGACCCGTAGCTCAGCTTGGATAGAGCGGCACCCTCCTACTCTTCCAGGGGAAAGGTGAAGGTCGTGGGTTCGAATCCCACCGGGTCCGCTATGGCTGATGCCAAACCGAAAATGAGAAAGCTCCGCGGGGGTTATGAGATAAGGTGGGGGCCCTATACTACAAGGGTATGGGCAAAGAAGGGCTACAACGCGCCAGTAAATGCCGAAGTTTTTTTGAGGGGAAAAGAGGTAGCTCACTTACTTGGGATAAGATATGGGGGAATGTTCAACTTGACCCATGTGCTCCCTAATGATGGGGTTCCACAAATAGAAGGCATGAAAGCCTGTGCTGTTGTTTTGCAGTCAACAGAGATGGCATTGAGAAAAGCGGACGTTACAATATTAAAAGGGAGAACAAACTCCAAGTTTGGCAGATTTGCCATTGAAAGGATGGGTTATGGCAGAGTAAGCTCTGGTCCGACACACGTGGATGTTATAAAAAATATTGCTGAAAAGGGGCCACAGATTCCGTTTAGGGTAAGTTTTCCCGTGAGAAAACGCGGAAGAAAAAAAGCCAGGCTAGCGAGAAGAAAGGCAATGCCGTAATAGCGGCAAGGCTTCGACAAAAACCTAATTTTGTCCAATTTTCAGATGGCAATTGACGAAACACTTTTAAAGCACTTTTGTGAATAATTAATTCAATTGTGGGGGAATCTTTTGTGGAGAAATTAGCTGCGACTATTGCCGGGGAAATTTGTTTGAGCAAGGACCCCGGGGGAAGCATGAAGAAATGGCGCGAGATTTTTGGTATAACACAAACTGAGCTGGCTGACTTCTTGAAAATAAGCAGTTCAACGCTTTCTGATTACGAAGGCGGAAGGAGAAAAAGCCCTGGTATTGGCGTAATCAAGAGACTTGTGAATGCCTTGATTGAAATCGACAAAAACCGCGGGGGCAAAGTAGCGAAGCAGCTTGAGAAAGATTTTAAGCCAAAGGAAGATGTATTTGATACGCATGAGTTTTTTGCTGCAATGAAGGGCATTGATTTCTTGAAAAAGATTGGAGGAGAGTGTGTAGCAAACCCAAGCAGGCTAAAGGAAACAAAGGTTTACGGCTACACCCTAATTGATTCCCTCAAAGTGATTCTTGAGATACCAGTGCACGAGTATATGCAGCTGTACGGGAAAACCCCCGAGAGGGCACTCATATTCAGGTTTGTTGAAAATGGCAGGAGCCCAATGATTGCAGTGAAGATAGGCAGATTCTCAACAGACATGAAGCCCGCTATTGTGGTACTGCACGGAAACCTTGAAGCAAAAAAGGTTGACCCTATTGCGATAAAGATTGCTGAAAGCGAAAAAATTCCGCTGCTTGTAACAAAAAAGCCGGTTGAAGAAATCGTAGCGGAGCTGAGAAAATTTGAAAGTTAGAATCTGATGCAATAAGTAAATCTCTTTTTCTCTTTTCCTTTCCTGTCTCTGCCTATGACACTGGAAGAGCGTTTCACCCTCTCCTTTGTTTTTGCAGAAAGGGCTTTCACTACTCTCTTTGCTGCGTTGTTTGAAGCAAGCAAAACATCAAAGCCGTTCTTTTTGTCCAGGACAGCTACAATGCTTGCAAGCATGTCCTCCCCCTTCATTGAGCGAAGCAATTCGTTAATCTTGTGTAACACTGCTTGCTTTTCTTTTTCTTCCGCTTTACGCAAAAACCTTATCTGGAGGGTTGCCTCAAAGTAGTTGGAGGAAAGGAGCGTGCAGTCGTTGCATTGTATAGCAACAGGCACAAACAATGTTTTTGCCTCCAGCCCTATCCTGTTCCCTTCAAGCAGACCGCTTGCCCCCACAATTGCTAATGTGTTTCCATCTAGGAACTCAAGCTCTATTGAAAGCTTTGCTTCCTGCAGCTCTTTCAGCTTTATTTTTTTCATCAAAAATTCCTTCAAAGCCTGCTCACTCTGCTCAACCCATTTTCCCTCAAGCTTAATCCTGTTGCATTGCTTACAGTGCTCTATCTTTATCTCTGCTGGCACTTGGATGAGATGCTGCTGAGCCAAAAAGCATTTCTTGCAGAGCCCCTTGAAAAAAGGGCCCTCTGTTGAACCGCAGCTTGGGCAAAACATTCCCTTCATTTCATAATCCCCCCTTTTCCAACCAAAGCAAAGTAAACATTGGGGTTAAGGACCATGTGGTAGGTTGCAATGAGGGCTACGAGAAATCTTAAGATGATAAAAGATAAAAGAGCCGCAACATTGCTTGGAAAAAATGCGAGTGGAATGCTTATAAGGGAGAGGAAGAACGGGATAAGCGAAGGCACAGAAAGCTGCTTGAGATTGCTTTTTCCAATCCTAAAAGAATCTACTAAAGCAGATATAAAATTTCCCTTTTCTAGAACAGCCACTGGGTAAACGAGATAGAATAGAATTGTTAAGGCGAATGCAAGAGCTAAAAACAGAAAGATGGAAAATACCAACGCAATAAAATTACCACTTGGGATAAAGAGCAAGAATAGAAGCCCAAATGGTATTGCAATGGCTGAAGCTGCAATAATTATTGCCGGAAAAACAATTGGAAACTTTCTTAACGCAAATCGCAGGGCTCTATTGAAAGAGATTTTACCTCCTTCTCTGAAATCTTTAATCATTACGGGATACATTGCATTAGCCAAAATGTCTATTACCGCTAGAGCAATTAAATAAATTATCAAAACAATAATTAAATTTTGGAAAAAATAAGCCCTTTCTATGTCGATGTCAAGCACTGGCATCGAAAGCATTGAAATTACTTCAACCAAAGTTGTTGCCAGTACAATCATCCCCAGACCCCAAAGGGCAGCCACGAGAAGCTTCGGCAGAAAGAGCTTTGGCTGCTTTAGAAGTAGGAAAAAGCTTTCTTTAAATACTGCAACAATTTCCATAATCAATCCTGCAGGGGAACCTTTTTGCCCCTCTCTAATATGGTCGCTTCCAAGCCAAGTTCTTCCTTTATCTTATCCTTGAATACAACTGTTACGTCCTTGTCTCCATGCACTAAAAAAACCTTTTCAGGGGACCATTTTTTGATTGATTCAAGCATCTCCTGCTGGGAAGCGTGCGCTGAAAAGTCGAATTTTTCAACCTTGCCCCTGACTTCAAGCCCTTCGCCATCAACGGTAATTCCTTTTGTTTCCATGAGCTTCCTCCCAGGGGTTCCTTCCACTTGGTAGCCTGTTAGCAGTACAGCGCTATTCTCGTCCTTGTAAATTTCCTTAAGGTAGCTCATGGCTGGGCCGCCCTGTAGCATTCCAGCGGTTGTAACAATGACGCTTGGCTGCTTCAATGCTTTCTTCCTGAAACTCTCCCTTCTCACCCATACGGCATTGTTCAGGGCTTTTCTCAAAAACTTGGGGTCTTTCAGGTACTGTGGGAAAGCAAGCGTTACCCTCGCAGCCTTCTGCCCCATGCCATCGAGGTAAATTGGGGCATTAATCTTGTATTCGTTCAATATATCTATTATTTCCTGGCTTCTTCCAACAGCAAAAGCTGGCACCAATGCCCAGCCGCCCCTATCAATGGTGTCCTGGACTTCCTCAACAAACAGTTTTTCTGTCTCTTTTCTTGGGGGGTGGTTCCTGTCGCCGTATGTTGACTCAATAAGCAGGTAATCAACATTGCCCACTTTTAAGTTGGCTCCCTTAAAAAGCCGCGTCTCCTCTTTCTTGAAGTCACCAGTGTAAAGAAACGTTTTGCCATCAAAGCAGAGTTTTGCCATCGCGCTCCCAATGATATGGCCAGCATCAAAGAATTCAAGCGAACTGTTTTTCGTTATGTCCAGCCCTCTTCCGTATGCTGTTGGAAAGGTGTATTTCTCGGTCTTCTTTATTTCCTCCTCTGTCCATTCTGGCTGCATGCCCTCCAAACCGGCAATCTTAAGGGTGTCAAACCAGAGGATTTTCGCAATCTCCAGCGTTGGCTGCGTCATATAGCAGAGGAAATTTGATTCAACAAAAAGGTGCGGAAGGTTGCCGCTGTGGTCAAGGTGCGCATGGGATATCACAACCGCATCCAAGTTTGTTTTAATCGGCATTGGGTACTCTGTTTCCTTTGGAGTGAGCTTTACCCCATTATCAAAGAGAATCTTTTCCCCACTATCAAGCAAAAAACTGCTTCTTCCAACCTCTTGGCATCCGCCCAATCCAGTTAAATAAGCTGAAACCATTCAAAATTCCTCAACATTTGCAGCACTTATTCCTTTACTTCAATGGCTTTTGTAGGACAGCTTACCTCGCATGCCCTACATTGAATGCAAGAATCAGGATTTTTCACGACGACCTTGTTGCCTTCCTTTGCAAAAACGCCAACAGGGCAGACATCAATACAGGTGCCGCAAGCAGTGCATTTTGAGTGGTCAATGTGGGGTTTCTCCATCCAAATCACTCCTTTTCCTTTTCTGCAATAGTCTTGTTTATCTCATCTACCATCTGCTGCACTTGCTCATCATTCAAGCCATGTGCCTTTGCACCCTGCTCTAGGGTTTCCCATGTTGCAACATGACAGCCAATGCAATGTAAGCCATAGGAAAGCATTACCCTGGCTGCTTGGGGGTGCTTTGCAACAATTTCTCCCAATGTCATGTCCTTGTTTATCTTCTCAGAAACCATAAATAAATCACAACCTTTAACCTTTAAAATTAAACGTTTCTCACTTCCACATTTTCAAAGAACGGTTTAAGCTTTTGTGCAAAGGAATGCAGCTCTTCCCCGGAATAGCGCTTCGCTTCCTTCAGACTCTTGTCAATCAAGTCTCCTTGCGGAGAGAACTGCTGCAGGCAGTAAAGAGTGCTGCCCTTAAGCCACTTACCGATTGAAAGCAAATCATCCCCCCTCAAAAATTTTGGCAACACTGTTGTTCGGAACTCATAGCTTATTCCACTGCTTTTGATTAATTCAACGCTCTCCTTTATTGCTTCTTTATCAACCTTTACCTTGGCAATCTCTTCATATTTTTCAGGGGGCGCCTTTATATCCATTGCAATGTAATCAATGCTGCCAGCTTCAATCAACTGCTTGAGCATTCCTGGATTTGTCCCATTTGTATCAACCTTCACAAGAAACCCATGCTGCTTTACTTTATCGCAGAATTTTGGCAGTGCGGAGTGCAATGTAGGCTCTCCCCCAGTAATGCAAACTCCATCCAAAAAGTCCCTTCTCTCCCCCAGAAAATCAAAGAATTCGTTCTCTGAAATGCTAATTCCTGTTTCCCTGCCAAAAACAAGTGAAGCGTTATAGCAGTAGGGGCAGCGGAAGTTGCATTTTGGGAGAAAAAGCGTGCAGGCGACCTCCCCTGGGAAATCAATCAGAGTGGTTTTCTGGATTCCCTTGAAAACAAGCATGCAAATCAATCAATCCAGCTAACGGCATTACAACTCTTTTGCAAGGGCTTTTCCCTCGCTGTATGTTTTCCTTAAACCGAATTCCTCTTTTTTGCCAGCATTCCAATTCCTAAGCGGGCGAAGGTAGCCCACCACCCTGCTGTAAACCTCAGTTCTTTCTCCACATTTAGACACTAAGCTTCACCTCCTCTCTCCCTCCCCCTGAAGGGACTTCCTTTACCTCAATCGGGCATGTTTCGTGCCTGCCCTTAACATAGCCGTGGGTGGGGCAGATGCTGAATGTTGGTGTAATAGTGTAATAAGGCAGCTTGAAGTTATAGGCAACCTTCCTCACCAGCTTTGCGCAGCTATCGCCGCCTGACATTGCCTCTCCCAAAAAGCCATGCAATACTGTGCCGCCAGTATACTTGCACTGCAGCTCATCCTGGTGCTGCAGTGCCTCAAATATGTCATCTGTGTAATCGACTGGGAGGTGCGTGCTGTTGGTGTAAAACGGCTCTGCATTGCCGGATGTCTTTATTTCAGGGTAATTCCTCTTATCAATTCTCGCAAGCCTGTAGGAAGTTCCCTCGGCTGGGGTTGCCTCAAGGTTGTATATGTGCCCTGTTTCCTCCTGGAATCCCTTTAAGCGCTCTCTGAAAAAGTCCAATACGCGCAATGCAAAGGCTCGTCCCTCATTAGATTCAATTCCAGCACCCATGAAATTCAACAGGCTTTCGTGCATTCCAACCAATCCAATGGTAGAGAAGTGATGGTTGAGGCTGCCCAAAAAACGCTTGCTCCATGGAAGAAGCCCAGCTTCCATGTGCCTATTCGATTCCTTCCTCTTTATTTCCAGGCTTTCTTTTGCCAGATACATCAAATTATCAAGCCTCTCAAAATAATCTGTTTCATCCCTACTAAGATAGCCAAGTTTTGACATATTGATGGTAACAACGCCAATGCTGCCTGTTTTTTCCCCGCTACCAAACAACCCGCCTGTTTTTTGGCGCAGTTCCTTTAAATTAAGCTGCAAGCGGCAACACATCGAGCGTACATCGCTCGGCTTCAAACTGCTGTTGATAAAGTTCTGAAAGTAGGGTATGCCATACTTTGCGGTCATCTCAAATAGCGAATGAGCGTTCTCCGTGTCCCAATCAAGGTCTTTTGTAATATTGTATGTTGGTATGGGAAAGGTAAATACCCTGCCGTTCATGTCTCCTTCACTCATTACCTCAATAAATGCGCGGTTCAGCACGTCCATCTCATCCTGGAAGTCAGCATAATACTCGCCATCAAGCTCTTTGCCACCGTAAATGATTGGCAAATCTCTCATGTCATCTGGAACAGTCCAGTCAAGAGTAACATTGGTAAAGGGCACTTGGTTTCCCCATCGAGAGGTAGCATTGGTAGCGAAAACAAATTCTTGGATGCTCTGCTTCACCCTCTTATAGTCAAGCCCGTCTTTTTTGATTAAGGGGGCGAGATATGTATCAAAGGAGCTGAATGCCTGTGCGCCAGCCCATTCGTTCTGCAATGTTCCCATGAAATTAACTATCTGGCCCAATGCCGCATTAAAGTGCTTCGCCGGCTTTGCAGATACTCTCCCCGGAACACCGTTGAAGCCGAGCTCAAGCAGTTGCCTCAGGCTCCATCCAGCGCAATTATGGGCAAGCACCCCATTGCATATAAATGTGTGCGAAGCAGTTGTTATGTCGTACACAAAGCAGGAATCGTTTTCAATTGTTTCAATCTTCCTGAGGGGGGCAAACTTTCTAAATTTGGGCTCTTTTTTTGAAAATTTGAATTCCCCTTGGACTACCTTTATGGACTGGGAAAACAGGTGTGCCTTTGCTTCGGGAATGTAAATAGAGAGTGCATAAAGCTGTTTACTTGGGCTTATCACATTGCCTTTGTATTCCCTTTCACCAAATGAATCTAATGTGGAGAGGGATGAATTAATCCCCTGCAAATGCAACCAGAACTGTATCTGGCTCAATAGTGTTTTGGATGTCAGCCTGATAACTGCCCTTGAGACCCACCTGTCATCATTCCTCACAATACCGTCGCCGTCTATTACCCCTGCAATCATTCCACCGACACACTCATCTGAATAATTGAGAAATTCTGCCGGCAGGTTCTTATTTTCAGAGTAAGGCCTTATCTGCCTAAACGGGGTTTCCAGTTCAGAGGGAAGCTGGTTTAAATCAATGGTGATAACCAAAATCCCTTCAAGGGCTTTGCTCATCAGCACATTCCCTAAACTGATGATGCTCCATTCATTGCTCTCCCTGTCCCTCAGGGCAGTGGAAAACTCTAGCGAGTTGCCTGTTAAATAATTCAACAATTTATGGGTTTCCATGCTCTGCGAGCTCAACTCAAATTGAGATC
>JAFCCK010000136.1 GCA_017610245.1 Candidatus Iainarchaeum sp. | reverse complement strand
CATGCAGCTGAAAGCAAGGAAAAGGCAAGTGGGGAAATCAAGAGATTTTTCACAAAGAAGGAAATACATGAATACCGGAAAATGAACTTTGACTGGATTTACAGTAAAGATGAGAGGTATCTGGAAAAGAAATAAGGGTGCAAAGCTTGAAAGTTTTGGTAAAAAGACTTGACAAGGACGTGAAAATGCCAGAGTATGTCCATGAGGGCGATGCAGGCGTTGACCTTTACGCAAGCAAAAACATGAAAATTGAGCCGGGTGGCATTGCATTAGTGCCAACAGGAATAAAGATTGCTTTGCCAAAAGGCTATGAAGCGCAGGTTAGGCCCAAAAGCGGTCTTGCTTTAAACCATGGTATTACTGTCCTTAATACCCCAGGGACGATAGATGCAGGCTACAGGGGAGAGATAGGTGTAATCGTAGTAAACCACGGGCGAGAAAGCTTTGAAATAGAGAAGGGTAAGAAGATTGCCCAAATGGTTTTCAACAAGGTGGAGAAAGCAGAATTGCAAGAGGTTGAGGAACTGGATGAAACAAGCCGCGGCAAAAATGGTTTTGGTTCAACAGGATTGGATTGAGGGCGATACTATGATTAGGCAACCAATCATTACTGTGTTGGGACATGTCGATCATGGCAAAACGCTGTTGCTTGATAAGGTTAGGGGAACAGCCATTGCCGAGAAAGAGGCAGGGGCGATTACACAGCATATCGGTGCAACAGAAGTGCCGTTGGATGTAATCAAAAGGATTGCCTCGCATTTGCTTGAGCAATATGGCTTTAAGGCAACCATTCCTGGGTTGCTATTTATTGATACCCCTGGGCACGAGGCATTTACTTCCCTCAGAGAGAGGGGCGGCAGTATTGCCGATTTGGCGGTTGTTGTAATTGATATAACACAGGGCGTACAACCGCAGACAATCGAGGCAATAGACATACTGAAATCGTTTAAAACACCCTTTATTGTTGCAGCAAACAAGATTGATTTGCTGCACGAGTGGGTTTCAAAGGAAGGGGATTTCAGCAAGAACCTCAAAGAGCAGAGCGAGAAAGCGGGAAAGGAGATGGATGAAAAGATTTACTCTCTTGTGGGGAAGCTGTTCGAGCTTGACTTCCAAAGCGAAAGGTTTGATCGCTGTAAGGATTTTACAAAGCAAGTGCCGATAGTGCCGTTGAGCGCGAAAACTGGTGAAGGGCTACCAGAGCTTTTAATGCTGTTGACAGGGCTAAGCCAGCGTTTCCTGCAGAAGAGGCTCGAAATAAGTGAGGCAGAGGCAGGGAAAGGCACGATCATAGAGGTTAAGGAGGAAAGGGGCTTGGGAAAAACGATTGATGTAATCTTGTATGATGGAATGATCAGCGTGAATGACAGCATTGTGTTGGGTGCAAGTAGTGGCATTATTGAGACAAAAGTAAGGGCTCTGCTAAAGCCGAAGCCGTTGAGAGAGATTAGGGAATCAGGGGACAAATTTAATTCTGTTAGAGAGGTGCATGCTGCTTGCGGTGTTAAAATTGCCGCTCCAAACCTTGAGAATACACTGGCGGGAGCACCAATTGCTGTTGTTAAGACAGGCAAGGAAAGGGAAGCAATCGAGCGCGAGCTTGCAAGCATTAGGATTGAAACAGAGAGTGTTGGAGCGGTGCTTAGGGCTGATACTTTAGGGGCACTAGAAGCACTAACTGTTTTGCTTAAAAAAGAGGGGCTAAAGGCAAAAAAGGCTGATGTTGGAAACATAGCAAAGGCAGATGTGATGGAGGCAAGCAGTGTAAGGGAGAAAGACGAGCTTAAGGGCGTAATATTTGGATTCAATGTTAAGGTCGAGGAAGGGGTTTTGGAAGAAGCGGAAAAACAGGGCGTGAAAATATTCCTGGGGAATGTTGTTTACAAGCTCTTGGAGGATTATAGCGCGTGGGTTGATGAGCTAAGGGAGCAGAGAAAGAAAGAAAAGCTTGGCCGGCTTACAATGCCGGTAAAGCTTAGGTTTCTCTCCAATTGTACCTTCAGGCGTAGCAAGCCAGCTGTGGTTGGCATGAAAGTTCTTGAGGGTAAAATAAAACCAGGGATAAAGCTTATGAATGAAAAGGGAAAAATAGTTGGGCAAGTGAGTGGAATTGAAGTCAGGAACGAAAGCATTGAGCAAGCTTCAAAGGGGCAGGAGGCTGCATTTAGTATCACAGGTGGGGTTGTAGGAAGGAACCTGAAGGAGAATGATGTCTTTTTTGCTTTCATTCTGAAAAGTCAGTTCCCCGAGCTTGAGTCGGGGGATTTGTTGGATGAGGAGGAAAAAGTATTGTTGTTCCAAATTAAAGAAATTGAGAAAGAGATGAAGGAGGCTGAGGATGAATGAATATTGTGGTGTGCGATCCTAAGAGCGGTAGGGCTTTTAGTAAAAAAACTGAGGAAGCTGTTTTTTTGAACAGAAAAATTGGGGAAGAAATTGATTTGAACGCGATTGGATTAAGCGGCTTCAAGGGCAGAATTTCTGGCGGGAGCGACAAACAGGGCTTTCCAATGAAGAAGAGCCTGCAAGGGAGCGGCAGAAAAAAGCTTTTGCTTAAGAAGGGTGTTGGCTTTAAGGCAAAGAGGAAAGGGGAGAAAAGAAGGAAGAGCGCCCGCGGCAACACTGTAAGCCCTGAAACAATGCAACTGAACATAGTGATAACAAAGCATGGCGAAAAGGACTTGAATGAATTGTTTAAGAAGGCAGAGAGTGTAGGGAAAGAAGAAAAGGAGAAGGAGTCAGTGAAAGAGAGATTAATTAAGCAGTCATTGGAGAGTGTAGGGGACACAGCACTGGCTGAAGAAGCCAAAAAAATTAAGGGGAAGGTGAGGAGGTAAAGCAAGCGATGCCTAAAAAGAAAGCAGAGGTAAAAAAGGTAAAACAGCCAAAGGAGAAGGCTGTGCAGG
>JAFCCK010000005.1 GCA_017610245.1 Candidatus Iainarchaeum sp. | reverse complement strand
CCTGAAGGAGCGCTTGAGAAAAACCTTCTTTGGCTGGAGAGTGGGAAAGGGCAAACCCCCCAAACAGAAGACTATTTAAACAATTAAAGCACTATAAATAATTATAATTTAGTGATTTTAATGACCGCAGCAAGGTTTTTGGGCCTTAAATCCTTGATTTGCCTACTCGCCTTGCTGGTTTTGGTTCTTGTATTGCTGGGATAGAGCACTCTCTAAATTGAACGATTTTTAGGGTGTGCGGAATTGAGGATGATGAGTCATGAGACTAGAAAGGTGAAAAAAGTGGGAAAATTTAGAAAAATAAAGATTTTTGACACTACGCTTCGCGATGGGGAGCAAAGCCCTGGAGCTACGCTAACACACAGGGAGAAAATCCTTATAGCGAAGCAGCTCGAAAAGCTGAATGTGGACATAATTGAAGCGGGCTTTCCAATTGCGAGCGAGGACGATTTCAAGGCAGTTAGGGAGATTGCCGCAACAGTGAGAAAGCCCATTGTAGCGGGCCTTGCAAGGGCCCTTGAAAAGGATGTAAATAGAGCGTGGGAAGCCGTGCAGGAAGCAAAAAAGCCCCGCATACACACCTTTATGTCCAGCTCGGACATACATTTGCGCGAGCAGTTCAAAATCTCAAGGGAAGAGGCATTAAGAATGTCGGTAGAAGCGGTAAAGCTTGCAAAAAGCTATTGTGATGATGTGGAATTCTCCCCAATGGATGCAACAAGGACAGAACCAAAATTCCTTTTCCAGATGGTTGAGGCAGCAATTGATACTGGCGCAACAACTGTTAATATTCCCGACACAGTGGGATATGCCCAACCGAGCGAATTTGGGCAATTGATTGCTGCCATCAAGAAAAATGTGCCGAACATTGAAAATGCTGTAATCAGCGTCCACTGCCACAATGATTTGGGTTTGGCAGTAGCAAACAGCCTTGAAGCGGTGAAAGAGGGCGCCTCCCAAGTAGAGTGCACTGTAAATGGTTTGGGGGAGAGAGCAGGAAATGCCTCGCTTGAGGAGATTGCGATGAGCCTTTACACAAGAAAGCAGTTTTTCAATGCGGAAACAAGCATAGATTTGAAGGAGATTTATCCAAGCTCACAGATGGTTAGCAACTTTACCGGGATTGCGGTGCAGAGGAATAAGGCAGTTGTTGGAGAGAATGCATTTGCACATGAGGCAGGAATTCACCAACACGGCTTGATTGCAAATTCACAAACATATGAGATAATGAATCCAGAGATGATTGGAAAAAAGAGCAAGCTTGTCCTTGGAAAGCATAGTGGGAAGCACGCTACAAGGCAGGTATTGGAGGAGATGGGCTTCCGCTTGGATGAAAAGCAGCTGCAGCAGGTTACCGCGAAGATTAAGCAGTTAGCGGACAAGCAGAAAACAGTGCTTGAAGAGGATATTGTTGCAATTGCAAGTGATGTAACACAGCAGTTGAGAAGTGAGGAGCAGAGGATTGTGCTCGATGAATTGAAGATTGAGACAGGGAACAAGATAAAGCCAACTGCAAAAGTTCGGCTAATTATTGATGGGAAGCCGGTTGAGGCAACAGGCAGTGGGGTAGGGCCAGTTGATGCATTGAGCAACGCAATTGGAAATGTCGTTCCCGCAAAGATTTCCTTAAAAGAGTATCATCTAAAAGCCATAACAGGCGGAACAGACGCATTGGCTGATGTGGTTGTAAAGGTTTCCAATGGTTGTGGCGTGCTTCATGATGCCGAGGCAATAAATGAGGATGTAATAATGGCTAGCGCAAACGCCTTCATTAAGGGGCTGAACAAAGCGCTTGCAAAAAAGAAAAAGAGGCTGGCTAAATGAATGGCAGTGAAGCAATCGTCAAGGCTTTGCTTGAAGAGAAGGTAGAGCATATTTTCGGCTTTCCTGGAGGGGCAGTAATGCCCCTGTATGATGAATTCCTTAAGCACCAGGGCGAGCTAAGGCATATTCTGGTTAGGCATGAGCAGGGGGCAGCACATGCTGCAGATGCTTATGCAAGGGTAACTGGGAAAGCGGGTATATGCATTGCAACCTCTGGTCCAGGGGCAACAAATTTAGTAACGGGAATAATGAACGCTTACATGGACTCAAGCCCAGTGATTGCCTTTGCTGGGCAGGTGCCCACTTCCTTGATTGGAAACGACGCCTTTCAAGAAAGCGATATGATGGGCATAACATTGCCCATTACAAAGCATAATTTCCAGATAAGGGACGCAAACAAAATCAGCTCTACGATTAAAAAGGCATTCACTATTGCGTTAAATGGCAGGCCTGGTCCAGTCTACATTGACTTGCCAAAGGATGTTCAAACAAATGAGGTGAGTGCTGAGGAAAAGGATACACATATTGCCGGATTTAAGCCAGTAACAGCAGGGCACCCAGTGCAGATAAAGAAGGCAGCGGAAATGATTCTGAATGCAAAGCAGCCAGTAATAATCGCTGGCGGCGGAATCCTCTGGGCAAATGCATGCCCTGAATTGCAGCAATTGGTTGAGGCTTTCAGCATTCCTATTACAGCAACCTTTATGGGGAAAAGCTGTTTCCCGGAAGAGCATCCACTCTATCTTGGTGTGCTTGGAATGCATGGCAGGAAAGCGGCAAACTATGCTGTTGCCAACAGCGATTTGCTGATAGCGATTGGCTGCAGGTTCAGTGACAGAATTACTGGAAATCTGCAAACATTCGCGAAGAAGAGCAAGATAATTCACATAGACATTGATAGTGCAGAGATTGGGAAAAATGTAGGCGTGGATTTGCCTATAGTTGGGGACGCAAAAAATGTACTGCAGCAACTGAATCAGATGCTGAAAAAAATGGCAGTGAAGAAAAAAAATATAAAATGGGCAGAGAAAATGAAGCGCTTCATCCAAGAATGCGACTGCAGCATTGATGTAAAGGGCAATCCGATTGACCCAAGAAAACTGGTTTTTGAATTGGGAAAGGTTTTAAAGGAGCAGGATATTGTGACAACAGGTGTTGGGCAGCAGCAGATGTTCGCTGCCCACTTCCTTAAAAGAAGCAAGCCCCACACCTTTATAAGCAGCGGGGGGGCAGGCACAATGGGCTTTGGCTTACCCGCTTCAATCGGTGCAAAGGTAGCTGCACCCGATGTTCAGGTGTTTGATTTTGATGGCGATGGTAGTTTTGCAATGACGCAGCAAGAGCTTGCAACAGCAAAGGAGGAAAATATAAAAGTGATTGCCGTCATAATGAACAACGCTTATCTTGGCATGGTTAGGCAGTGGGCTGAACTATTCTTCGACAGGCGCTATAGCGCTGTTCATTTAAAAAGAACACCCGACTTCGCCAAAGTTGCAGAGGCGTATAGGTTAAAGGGAATAAGGGTTGAGAGGGATTCAGAGATAGGAGCAGCGCTGAGAGAGGCTTATAAATCGGATGAGGCAGTGGTGTTGGATGTGATTGTAAAGGAGGAAGCAAACATCCTGCCAATGTTTACTGCCGGGGCTAATACCACAGACATGTTTGGAGGCTGCATTAAGATAAAGGGAAAACTCTTTTAGAGGGCTGCGCATGATTGAAGGGAAAAAAATAAAGGCAAAGAAAAGGAAACACATAATCGGAATTCTGGTTGAGGACCATCCCGGGGTTTTGGCAAAGCTGAGCGGAATGTTTTCCAGCAGGGGCTTCAACATTGACACAATCATTGTGGGAAAAACTGCAATACCGGGAATAAGCCACATAATAATCAGCTTGATGGGGGATGACAAAACAATTGAGCAGATTGAAAAGCAGGTTAACAAATTGATTGACACGATAAAAATAATTGATTTGAGCCCAAAGCATAGTGTTGTGAGGGAGCATTGCCTGGTGAAGGTCGCGAGCAATCCAAAGACTAGGGCAGATTTGATTAATATCTCAAAATTGCACAAGACCAGCGTGATAGATATTAGCAACAGCAGCATGATAATTGAGGTCGTTGGGAAACCTGAGAAAATTAATAATTTTCTTGAATTGATGCGCAAATACGGCATCAAGGAGATAAGCAGAACCGGGATTAACGCGATGCAAAGAACCAGGGATAATAATCATAAATAAAAATATTAATGAAGTTAAAAAATAAGGGGTGGATAATAATGAAGATATACCATGAAAACGATGCATCACTCGAACCACTTAAGGATAAGACAATTGCGATAATCGGTTACGGCAACCAGGGTAGGCCGCAAGCTCTCTGCTTAAGGGACTCTGGCTTAAAAGTAATTATAGGGAGCAGGAAAGAAGCCGCCTTTGACCAGGCTGTTGCTGATGGCTTTGCTACAATGGGTATCGCAGAGGCAGCGGAGAAGGCAGACCTGATACAGATTCTGCTGCCTGATGAAGTCCAAGGGCAGGTTTACAAGGAGCAGATTGCCCAGCATGTTAAGGTAGGTAAGATTCTCTGCTGCTCTCATGGATTTAACATTGTTTTCAAGCAGATTGTTCCGCCCAAGGACGTTGATGTGATAATGGTCGCACCCAAAAGTCCAGGGAGCGAGGAAAGAAAAGAGTATGAGAGGGGCTTTGGCGTTCCGGGCCTTATTGCAATAAAGCAGGATTCCAGTGGAAAGGCAAAGGATTATGCTCTTGCATACGCAAAGGGCATGGGTTATACCAGAGCTGGCGTGATTGAGTGCACTTTCGAGCAGGAAACATACAGTGACCTCTTTGGCGAGCAGGCTGTTCTATGCGGAGGCGTAACAGAGCTTATCAAGGCAGGCTTCGAAACACTGGTGGAAGCGGGCTATCCTCCGGAAATAGCATATTTCGAGTGTCTGAACGAATTGAAGCTTATCGTAGATATGATATATGAGGGCGGTCTGGAAACAATGTGGAAAAGAGTAAGCAACACTGCAGAGTATGGCGGTAGAACTCGCGGTACAAAAGTAATTGGAAAAGAAACAAGAGAGGCAATGAAAGAGATGCTCAAGGACGTGGAATCAGGCAAGTTTGCAGAGGAATGGATTAAGGAGTTCCAGAGCGGCGGGGAAAACTTCAAGAAGCTCCGCGAGGAACAGGCACAGCACCAGATTGAGAAAGTGGGAAAGGAAATTCGTGCCCTGTTCGAGAAAAAGGAATAGGTTTCTGATGGATGCGAAAGAAATAAAGCATTTGCCCGCAGCTGAAGCATTGCTCCATGCTGATGGGTTAAAGCACGTGGAGATTGAAAAGCCGTTCATTGCCATAGCTAACAGCTTCAATGAAATAACTCCCGGGCATATCCATCTGCGAAAGCTGGTTGAGCATGTGAAGAGGGGCGTGAGAGAAGCAGGAGCAATTCCCTTTGAATTCAACACAATTGGCGTTTGCGATGGAATCGCAATGGGCCACACCGGGATGAAGTATTCCCTGCCGAGCAGGGAAACAATTGCTGACAGCATAGAGGAAATGGTGAGAGCGCACGGCGTCTTTGCAGGAATTGTTTTCATTGCTGCCTGTGACAAGAATATCCCAGGGCATCTGAAAGCAGCCGCAAGGCTTAATCTTCCCAGCGTTTTTGTTACTGCTGGACCAATGGCTCCAGGATATTATAAGGGAAAAAAGATTGGCGTGAAAGCAGCCTTTGAAGCCAGGGCACAGCTTGAGCTCGGAAAAATCTCAAAGGAAGAGTATCAGAAAATTGTCTGCTGCGCCTGTCCTGGTGCTGGAACCTGCTCAGGGCTTTACACAGCGAACAGCATGGCAGCCGTAACAGAAGCATTAGGCCTCTCGCTTCCGATGTGTGCTACAGCCCTTGCACTCTCAAAGGAGAAGGAGAAAATTGCATATGAGAGCGGAAAGCTTATAGTGCAGCTTGTGAAAAACGGGTTAAAGGCCCGCAACGTAATGACAGAGCAGGCATTTGAAAATTCTTTACGCTTAGATATAGCCATTGGCGCTTCAACAAATACAATGCTGCATGTGCCCGACATTGCGAAAGAGGCCGGCTATAGCTTTGATTTGCGCAGAATCAATGAGCTGAGCGAAACCACACCCAATTTGGTTAGGTTAGACCCCTCTTCAGATTACTTTATGGATGACCTGCATTTGGCGGGAGGAATCCCGGCAGTAATGGCTGAACTCAAATCTAAGGGACTTATACATAATACTACAACTGTCGAGGGCAAGATGTTTGATAGGTTGTATGGGTTTGCAGAGGTAAAAAACAAGGAGGTCATTCGCCCTATAGAAAACCCTTACAGCAAGGAAGGTGGCATTGCAGTGCTCTATGGAAATCTTGCAGAGCAGGGCAGTGTGGTGAAAACAAGCGGCATAAGCAGCGAATTTCCCAAAGTGTTTGAGGGCAAGGCAGCTGTGTTTGATTCAGAGGAGCAAGCAAATGATTTCATCGCAAAGGGCAAAGTCCAGAAGGGCTCTGTGATAGTGATTCGCTTTGAGGGGCCTGTTGGGGGTCCTGGGATGAGAGAGATGCTCTATCCTACAGCGGCAATCTCTGGTCTTGACCTTGACAATGATGTTGCCCTCATTACAGACGGGCGGTTTAGCGGCGCAACGAAAGGGGCATGCATTGGGCATGTAATGCCAGAGGCAGCCCTTGGCGGCAATATTGCGGTAGTGAAAAATGGGGACAAAATAAGAATTGATTTGGACAAAGGGAGAATTGATTTGCTCATCAGCAAAGACGAGCTTGCGAAGAGAAAAAAGGGGCTGAAGATAAAGCTGCGAGAGCTGCCCAATGGGGTTTTAAAGAATTTCAGGAAGAGATTCATCAGGGAGTGAAAGTGCCCCAAACAATAACCGAAAAAATTCTTGCTGCGCACAGCGGCAATGATAGCGTAAGCCCTGGGCAGCTCATTGAGGCCTCGGTAGATCTTGCTTTCGGCAATGACATCACTGCCCCAATTGCAATAGAGCGCTTCAAAGAGGCAGGCATTGGGAAGGTCTTTGACAGGGATAAAGTGCTGATAATTCCTGACCACTTCACCCCAAACAAGGACATAAAGACAGCCGAGCAGACAAAGATGATGAGGGAATTCGCAAAAGAGCAGGGCCTGACAAATTACTTTGAAGTTGGTCGCATAGGCATTGAGCATGTTTTTATCCATGAGCAGGGCTTTGCTTTGCCAGGAATGGTTATTGTTGGCGCTGACAGCCATACCTGCACCTATGGTGCTCTCGGAGCATTCTCTACTGGAGTGGGCAGCACAGACCTTGCCGCTGCAATGGCCCTTGGAAAGCTCTGGTTTAAGGTTCCCGAGAGCATGCTCTTCAATTTTTCCGGCAAGCTACAGGAGTATGTCTATGGGAAGGATTTGGTGCTTTACACAATAGGGCAGATTGGCGTTTCAGGGGCCCTTTACAGGGCAATGGAATTTACTGGCAGTACTATAGCGGAGCTTAGCATGGATTCCCGCTTCTCAATCTGCAATATGGCAATTGAGGCAGGCGGCAAGAGCGGAATTATTGCCCCTGACAAGAAAACAGAGGAATATGTAAAGGGTGTTACAGACAAGCCCTACAAGGTTTACAGCAGTGATAAGGATGCAGAGTATGTGGAAAAGATTGATTATGACGCTTCAAAAATAGAGCCACAGGTTGCTTTCCCCAGCCTGCCTGAAAACAGCAAGCCAATTTCCGAAGTGGGCAACATTGAGATTGACCAGGCAGTGATAGGGAGCTGCACAAACGGCAGAATGGAGGATATGAGAACAGCAGCTGCAATTTTCAGGGGCAAGAAGTTGCATCCTAATGTGAGATGCGTAATTCTCCCAGGAACGCAGCAGATTTACCTCCAGTGCATTGAGGAAGGGATTGCGAAAATACTTGTGGAGGCAGGATGCTCTTTCTCCACACCAACCTGCGGCCCATGCCTTGGCGGGCACATGGGGGTGCTTGCTGCAGGGGAGAAAGCAATTTCCACAACCAACCGCAACTTTGTAGGGAGAATGGGCGACCCAAAGAGTGAGGTTTACCTCAGCAATCCTGCAGTTGCTGCCGCAAGCGCAATTGCAGGCAAGATAATCCCCCCAAAGGAGCTGAAATAATGAAACTGAAAGGGAAAGCATGGCGCTTCAAGGATAATGTCGATACCGACGTAATTATTCCAGCCCGCTATCTGAACACCTCCGATCCCAAGGAACTTGCATCTCACTGCATGGAGGATATAGATAAGGAATTCACCAAGAAGATTTCAGCAGGGGACATTATAGTGGCAGGAAAGAATTTCGGCTGCGGCTCGAGCAGGGAACATGCCCCAATTGCAATAAAGAATTCAGGTATTTCATGCGTTATTGCAGAGAGCTTTGCCCGCATCTTTTACAGGAACAGCATAAATATGGGTCTGCCGATATTTGAGAGCGCTGAAGCAAGTGAAAAGATTGCTGAGGGTGATGAGATTGAAGTTGATGCCGAAGCCGGAGTGATAAAGAACATCACAAAGGGTGAGGAGTACAAGGCCCAGCCCATGCCTGAATTTATCCAGAAGATTATAAAGCTCGGCGGGCTTATGGAATATGTGAAGCAGGAGGCGAAAAAGTAATGGCCAAGAAGTTTAAGATTGCAGTTCTGCCGGGAGACGGCATTGGCCAGGAAATAATGCCCCCAACGATTGAGGTATTGAAGAAGATTGGGGAGAAATTTTCCGTGCAATTTGAATTCAACGAGGCAAAGGTCGGCTGGAAGGCTTATAAGGAGAGCAAGACCTGCTTGCCTGCTGATACCTTGAAGCTTTGTAAGGAAAGCGATGCAATTCTGTTTGGAGCTGTGGGACATCCAGAGGCAGATAAGCTGCCTCCAGAGGAAAGGCCTGAAAGGGCAGCATTGCTTCCCCTTAGGAAAGAGTTTGATTTGTACGCCAACCTGCGCCCTGCAATTGTTTTCAAGGCATTGGCTAATGCTTCTCCCTTGAAACCAGAACTCATTGGAGATGGTTTTGACATGTTGATTGTAAGGGAGCTTACCTCGGGAATTTACTTTGGCGAGCCCAAGGAATTGGGGGGGGAAGAGGGCATGGACACAATGCGCTACAGGAAAAAGGAAATTGAGAGGATTGCAAAAGTTGCTTTTGAGGCCGCGATGAAGCGAAGCAAGAAGGTGCACAGCATTGACAAGGCAAATGTCCTGCAGACTATGGTGCTCTGGAGGAACACAGTAGAGGAGTTTGCAAGGAATTACCCAGAAGTGGAATTGCAGAGCATGTATGTTGATAATGCTGCAATGCAGCTCGTAAAGTGGCCTAAACAGTTTGATGTAATCCTCGCTGGAAACATGTTTGGCGATATTTTGAGCGATGAAGCGGCGATGCTTACAGGCAGCATCGGAATGTTGCCGAGTGCGTCCCTGAATGAAAGTCGCTTTGGGATGTTTGAGCCAGTACATGGCTCTGCCCCCGACATTGCAGGACAAAACAAGGCAAACCCAATTGCGCAAATCCTTTCAGCTGCGATGCTCTGCAAATACAGCTTTGGGCTTGATGAAGCCCATGATGCTATTTTCAAGGCGGTGGAAGCTGTATTGGATAAGGGCCTTAGAACTGCAGATATTGCAGCAGAAGGCGAGAAAGTAATTGGAACAAAGGAAATGGGAGAAGCGATTTTGAAAGAGATTAAATGATTTCAACGCCTTTCCCTTTCACTATTTCTCCAATAACCCAGGAATCCTTTAATTTTTCTAGAATGCCCTCAGAATCCTCTTTCTTCACAATCAGCACCATTCCTGTACCCATATTGAATGTATGGAACATGTCTCCCCCTGGAACAGAACCCTTTTCCTGAATGAATTTGAATATTGGAAGCACTTTCAGCTTGCTTTTCTCAATTTTTGCTCCAAGCCCTTGCGGCAAAAGCCTCCCAACATTATCAACAAGCCCCCCGCCAGTAATGTGGGCTATTCCATGGAGCTCAAATTCCTCCAAAAGGGGCAAAACCTGCTTTACATAGCTTGTATGGGGCCTTAGAAGGGCTTCTCCAATACTCCCCTCAATCCCCTCTACCTTATCATTTACATCCAATCCAGCAATCTCAAAGATTACCTTCCTTGCAAGGGAGTAGCCATTTGTGTGCAATCCATTGCTTGGAAGGGAAATAAGCATGTCTCCCTCGTTGATTTTGCTCCCGTCAATCATCTTCTCTCTTTCAGCAATTCCCACAACACAGCCAACAATATCTGTTTCGCCCTCCTGGTACACACCAGGCATTTCCGCTGTTTCCCCAGAAACAAGCGAAATACTGTTCTCGCGGCAGGCAGCAGCCATTCCCTTTACAATATGCTCTATTTTCCCGGGATTAAGCTTGCTGCTCGCAAGGTAATCGAGAAAGAACCAGGGTGTAGCGCCACATGCAAGAATGTCGTTGCAGCTGTGCCCGACCATGTCTTTTCCGACCGAATCCCATTTGTCCATCATTGCCGAAACTTTTGTTATTGTTCCTACACTAACAATGCTTGAAATCAGCACAGGATTCTCAAATTCCTTCAATTTTCCTGCACTTATTCAACCGCCAAATCCGCCAATCCCAAGCAGAACATCCTTAGAAAAAGTGCTTTTCACATGTTCCTTTATTCTCCTAACAGCCTCATTTCCTGCCTCTACATCCACCCCAGCATCCTTATAAGTGGCCATATCAATCAAAAAACCAGGAAAAGTATTTAAGCTAATTGAAAAAAAGAAAAAACAAGAAATAGATTAAGGGTGAAACACCACTTACTCTTGTGGTGCTTCTCCGCCTTCGCCTTCTCCGCCCTCTCCGCCTTCCGGAGCAGGCTCTGGAGTAGGCTCTGGAGTAGGCTCTTCTCCTCCGCCTTCACCTTCTTCTTCCATATGTATCTTCATTTTTGAATCACTCCCAATTATTTTATTAAAATCCTCTAGCTATTTTAGTTCCTTCTTGTTTTTATATGTTTTGGTTCAGATGAAACAGCAGAAAAGTGGGCATTTGCGAAAGGTATTTAAAGGATTTTAGCCATATTTCTTTCCAATATGAGCTGTGCAAATGTTTTTCTGAGCGAGGAAAAGGACATATTTTCCAGGATTTGTACAGCTATAGCAGACTATAGCGCGTTCTGGTATTTTTATTTTTTTGAATAGGCGCCAGGCTGTCTCTCTATTTTGGGCTTGGTTGCCGGAAACAAAAGAGGGAGAGTGAAAACTAGGAAAAAAGGAAAAAACCAGGAAAAGGGCAAAATTGAGGTGTAATCATGACCTTGGAAAAAAAGAGGAAGGAAATAGACGAAATTGACGAAAAAATACTTAATCTGCTGAATGAAAGGGCAAAGATAGCGAAAGCAATTTCCGGAGAAAAAAGGAAGGAAGGAGGAAAAGTATATGCTCCTGAGCGGGAGAGGGCGCTCCTGGAAAAGCTGTTTGAAAAGAATAAGGGGCCATTAAGCAACAAGGCGCTTGAATCGATTTACAGAAACATTATTTCAGAATGCAGGGCTTTGGAGGCTCCTCTAAAGATTGCCTATCTAGGCCCAAAAACCACTTTCACTCATATGGCTGCAATCAAAAACTTTGGTAGTAGCTGCTCATTCATTCCAAAAAATAGCATAAAGGAGGTTTTCTCCGAGATTGAAAAAGAGGAAGCAGATTATGGTGTTGTGCCAATTGAAAATAGCACAGAAGGAACAGTAAGCCATACGCTAGATGTTTTCATGGAGTCGGAGCTAAATATTGTTGCAGAGGTAATGCTTGACATAAAGCACAACCTCCTCTCAAAGCACCCCCTTGAAGAGATAAAGAAAGTTTACTCACAACCAAGTGCCCTTGCCCAATGCAGGAACTGGCTTAGCAGTAATCTGCCTGGGGTGGAATTGATTGAGAGCAGCAGTACGGCCAAGGCTGCTGAACTCGCTTCATTATACCACAGCTCTGCCGCGATAGCCTCGGAACTTGCTGCAAAAGAGCACGGCTTGAATATTGTTGCGAAAAACATTCAGGATAGCCCGTACAATGTTACACGCTTTCTCGTAATTGGGAGAGTAAAGCCAAAAAGGGCAGAGAAAAACAAGACCAGCATAATGTTTTCAGTAAAACACGAGCCTGGCACACTTTTTAAGGCGCTCCAATCATTTTCGGACAACAAAATCAACATGACCAAAATCGAATCAAGGCCTGCAAAGAAAAAGATTTGGGAGGTTGTATTTTTCATTGATTTCGAGGGTTACATTGAAGATAGCAATATCCGCAAAGCCCTGGGGAAAATGAAAAAGAACTGCCTCTTTGTGAAGATTCTCGGCAGTTATCCCATGGAGGTGAGCGTGAGTGAGTGAAAGCATTGAAAAACTTCAAGAATCGCACTTAACTTTTGAACAAAAAGGAGGAATGATAAAATGATAATAGTATTAAAGGACGCGGACAAAAAAACCATTGAACTAATTTCAAAGGAGATAGAGGCAAAGGGCTTAACGCCGCACGTTTCAAAGGGAAAGGAGCGCACTATAATTGGAGCAATTGGTGATGAAAGGTTACTGGATATCGAGCATTTGAAGAGCCTGCCCGGTGTGGAAAAGGTAGTGCCAATTTTGGCTCCCTACAAGCTCGCAAGCAGGGAATTTCACCCCGAGGATACTGTGATAAAGGTCAATGGAGTGGAAGTTGGTGGGGAACAGCTTGCCATAATCGCCGGGCCCTGTACAGTTGAGTCAGAAGAGCAATTAATTGAAATCGCCCATGCTGTAAAAGAGGCAGGGGCAAGCATTCTGAGGGGCTCTGCTTTCAAGCCAAGAACCTCCCCCTACAGCTTTCAGGGAATCGGTGAAGAGGGCCTGAAGATTCTGCGCAAAGCGAAGCAAGAGACAGGCCTGTCCATAGAAACAGAGGTAATGGACACTAGGCAAGTTGAAATGGTTACAAAGTATGTGGATATTTTGCGTATTGGCGCTCGGAACATGCAGAACTTTGATTTGCTGAAAGAGGTGGGAAAGGTAAACAAGCCAGTGTTACTCAAGAATGGTATTGCTTCCACTATGAAAGAGTTTCTAATGGCTGCAGAGTACATCATGAGCGAGGGTAACAAGCAGGTTATCCTGTGCAATAGGGGAGTGAGAAGCTATGAGAGCGAGCTGCGCTTTCCAATTCTGAGCGGTTTAACCTCTCTGCTAAAACAGAAAACTCATCTCCCTGTAATAGTCGATCCCAGTCACAGTACAGGCAATCGCTCTTTGATTATTCCAGTGAGCAGAGCAGCGATTGCTGAAGGAGCAGACGGCTTGATAGTGGAGGTACACAGCTGCCCAGAGAAAGCCCTCTGTGATGGCGCGCAACAGCTTACTCCCCAGGAATTTGCCAAAATGATGGCAGAGATAAAGAGGGTTGCCGCTGCAATTGGTAGAAAAGTGTGAATGAGATGAAGGTATATATTTGCAGGCATGGGGAAACAATTTGTAATGCGATGGGAAAAATACAAGGTGTTATTGATTCCCCTCTCACTAAATTAACTGAGGGAGGGATTGCACAGGCAAAACAGCTTGCAAAGATTCTCTCTAGCACAAGCTCAGCAGCAATTTACTGCTCTAATGCTGACAGGGCAGTTAAAACAGCTGAAATTATTGCAGTTCCACATAATAAAAAGCCTGTTAAGCTACCTGAGTTACATGAGATTGACTGTGGCAAGTTTGAGGGCCTAACAATTGAAGAGCGCAGGAGGTTGTATGCAGAGGAGGATGATGAAAGAAATATGGACAAATTCAATAATCCCTTTCCAGGGGGAGAAAGCTACGCAACGGTAAAAGAGCGTTTGAAGCCCTTTGTTGAAATGATAAAGAAAAAGCATGCCAGCAATGAAATAATTGTTGTAATGCACCAAGGAAGCGGCAGAACACTAGTTTCGATGCTGGCAGGGCTGAGCAACCAAGAGCTTGTCAAAGTGGGCTTCCCCCACAATATAGTATATGAAATCAATTCAAGCAAGGAGAGCAGGGTTAGTTATATCATAAACGGAAAGAGAGAAGAGGGTGTTTTGTATAGGTAGTGAGAAAATTCTGGAGATAAAGCCTATAGCTGAATTAGACGCAGAGGCGAGTGCGCCTCCAAGCAAGGCGTACACTATCAGGGCGCTTTTTATAGCCTCTCTTGCTGATGGAAAGAGTAATCTGATTGAGCCCCTGCTTGCAGAAGACCAATTGCATGCAATAAATGCATTAAGGGAATTCGGCGCGGAAATAATTGTAGGGGAGGGGGAAGTTGCTATTGTTGGAACTGCGGGCCAGCCTTCACTACCTTCAAAGGATATCTTTATCGGCAACAGCGGGATTACCGCAAGGCTGCTTGCGACATACGCCTCTCTCGCTCCCAAAGGCAAAATCGTTTTGCGTGGCGATGAAAGAATGCAAAGCGGCAGGCCCATCCAAGATTTGCTTGATGCATTGAAACCCCTGGGAATAAAAGCGGCTTCACTCCAAAACAATGGCTGTCTTCCAATTGCAATTGAGGGGGACTCTTTCAATGGGGGAAAAACAAAGCTGGGGGGCAGTATTAGCAGCCAGTATTTTTCCTCAATTTTAATAGCTGCTCCCTATGCAAAAAGTAATGTGGAGATAGAAACAGAAGGGGGGCTTAGGTCAAAGCCATATATTGATATGACCATTCAATCAATGAACG
>JAFCCK010000135.1 GCA_017610245.1 Candidatus Iainarchaeum sp. | reverse complement strand
CGAATACCAGCTTTATGAGAGCCTTTCGCTGGGGGCGGATGCTGTTCTGCTCATTGCCTCAATCATTTCCAAGGACAAGTTGCAGCGCCTTGTTGGAATTGCAAAGGATATTGGTATTGCTGCATTGGTCGAGGTACACAGCAGCAATGACTTTGAGAGGGCATTCTCCCATGATATTGAAATGATTGGAATTAATAATAGGGACTTGGAAACAATGAAGCTTGACGTGAACACCTTCGGCAGGATAAGGCAGCTTGTCCCCAGTGACAGGATTGTTGTTGCGGAATCAGGTTATTGCACGAAGGAGCAGCTGGTTGCACTGAAGGGAAAGGCAGATGCCGTGTTGGTCGGCTCTGCCCTTATGAAGGCTCCGAGCATTGAGGAGAAGCTGGTTGAGCTGGGGTTTTAACATGGAAGACGTGAAAGTGAAGATTTGCGGCATTACAAATGCCAAGGATGCTCTGAAAGCTGTCGAGCTTGGGGCAGACTTCCTTGGATTCAATTTCTATGAAAAGAGCCCGCGGCGGGTTTCGCCTGCGGAAGCTAAAGGGATTATTGATGGGCTGTACAAGAGGGTTAAGACAGTAGGGGTGTTCGTGAACGAGAATCCCGCGCAAATCAATACTATTGCGAAATACTGTTCCCTGGACTTTGTGCAACTGCACGGCAATGAAACACCTGATTTCTGCGAAAAAATACAGAAACCAGTGGTAAAGGCCTTCAGGGTTGAGGACGGAGGGACATTCAAGCAGATTGAACTGTTCAGCACTGAATACATTCTCCTAGATGCCTTCTCCCAGGAGCAATTTGGTGGAACAGGAAAACAAATAAAAGAAGAATTCCTGCCATTAGTTAAGGAAATTGCTGCCAAAAAGAAAATTTTCTTGAGCGGTGGCTTAACAGCAGAGAATGTTCACGAGCTCGTGCAAGAAATCCAGCCATTTGGTGTTGATGTCGCTTCCGGCGTGGAGATTTCGCCTAGGCTGAAGAGCCAGGAAAAGATGAAGGAATTTATTGCAGAGGCGAAAAGATGAAGAAGAAAAAAGGCAGGTTTGCGCAATATGGCGGGCAGTATCTGCCGGAAACACTGATGCCAGCTATTGAAGAGCTGGAGAAGGCATTCAACAAATGCAGAAAGGACAGGCGCTTCCAGCAGGAATTCCACAAACTGCTCAGGGAATATGCAGGCAGGCCCACCCCTCTGACTTTTGCAGAAAGGCTCAGCGAAAAGCTGGGCTGCAGGATTTATTTAAAGCGGGAGGATTTGGCGCACACCGGAGCCCACAAGATAAACAATGCATTAGGGCAGGCTTTGCTCGCGAAATATATGGGCAAAACTCGCATTATTGCCGAAACCGGGGCAGGGCAGCATGGCACAGCAACAGCAATTGCAGCGGCAAAGCTTGGGCTGGAATGTGACATTTACATGGGAACAGTTGATATTGAGAGGCAGAAGCCGAATGTTTTGAGGATGAAGCTTGCTGGAGCTCGCGTTATTCCAGTAGAAAGTGGAAGCAGAACACTGAAAGATGCGATTAATGAGGCATTACGCGACTGGACAGCCAGCTGCGAAACCACGCACTACCTCCTTGGCTCTGTTTTAGGACCACATCCCTATCCTACGATGGTTGCATACTTCCAGAGCGTGATTGGCGAGGAGGCAAAAAGGCAGATTTTGAAGGCAGAGAAAAGGCTGCCAAAAGCAATCATTGCTTGCGTTGGTGGAGGCAGCAACGCAATCGGCATTTTCAAGGAATTCCTGCCAAACAAGGGCGTTGAATTGATTGGGGTGGAAGCGGGAGGAAAGGGCATCGCTTCCGGCAAGCATGCCGCGAGGTTTGCAGACAAAAAAATCGGTAGGCCTGGTGTTCTCCATGGGACATTCACATATGTTTTACAGGATAAATTCGGGCAGATTTACAACACACACAGCGTTTCGGCAGGCTTGGATTATAGTGCTGTCGGCCCAGAACACAGCATGCTGCGCGAATTGCGCAGGGCAAAATACACATATGCGACAGACAGGGAAGCTCTTGATGCCTTCCAGTTGCTTTCAGAAGAGGAGGGAATAATTCCCGCACTGGAAAGCAGCCATGCAGTAGCATATTTGCTGAAATACGCGAAAAAGTGCAAACCGGATGACATAGTTATAATAAATCTGTCAGGCAGGGGCGACAAGGATTTGGATATCGTTGTGAAGGAACTGGGTGGGAAGCTTTGAACAGGTTTAAGGAAAAATTCAAGGAGCTGAAGAAAAAGGGCGAAGGGGCTTTCATTCCATTTGTTGTGCTGGGCGACCCCAATTACAGCACCTCTTTCAAAATAGTTAAATCATTGATTGATAGGGGGGCAGATGCCCTTGAGCTGGGCTTTGCCTTCTCAGACCCGATTGCCGATGGCAAGACAATCCAAGAAGCCGACCAGCGGGCATTGGCAAAAAAGATTAACACAGACAAGGACCTTTCCCTGATTAAGAAAATACGCTCCTATGACAGGAAAGTTCCAATCTCTCTATTGATTTACTACAATTTAATTCTGCAGCGCGGAATAGAAAGGTTTTACAGGAATGCGAAGGCTGTAGGGGTGGATGCTGTGCTTGCTGCAGACTGCCCAGTTGAAGAAGCAAGGCCCTTGCTCAGAGCAGCCGGGAAACACGGCATCAACCAGGTTTTTATTGTTGCGCCTACAACTACCCAACGAAGGCTGAAGAAGATTCTGGAGAATGCAAGCGGCTATATCTACCTTGTCAGTCTGCTTGGGGTTACTGGAGCGAGGGCATCATTGCAGAGAAGGACAATTGAGATGATTAAGAGGGTTAGGCCACTCACAAAGCAGCCACTGTGTGTGGGATTTGGCATAAGCAAACCAAAGCATATAAGGCAAGTCATTGCTGCTGGCGCCGATGGAGCAATTGTGGGC
>JAFCCK010000134.1 GCA_017610245.1 Candidatus Iainarchaeum sp. | reverse complement strand
CAATGGGCTAATTGTTTCCTTGCTGATGCTTTTTACACTTACAGGCAGTGAACCGCTCTCAAGCAGTATCTCCAAATCAGACCTTCTTCTTTGCGCTTCCTCAAGCGTTGGGGCAAAGCCCCTAATCACCAGGTTTGAGATTGGTTCGGTTGATTGCTTTCCCTCATCGGGAACATCCATGTGAGCTACATCCTCGCTCAAAGAAATAACCTGCTTTAAGCCTGTTGCCTGCCATACGAAAGGCGTTTCACTGCCAACAACAACCTCAACCAATTCAAAGCCAAGGTCCTGCAGTTCCTGCTTTAAAGCAGCTGGAAAATTGCTTGAAATAATTGCCTTTTCGTTGGAAGGGAGAAGGGTTTCCAGCTCATCTAACTGCTCAGCAGTGAAGGTATCCTCTTTAACAATTAGATAAGGAATTGCCGCATTGAGCAACACTTCCTCAATATCTGTTTCAGCTGGAATGTTCTCTGCAATATTTCCCTGCAGCAAGAGGTGCTTGTCCAGCTCGAACTGATTTCTGCTGATGATGAGAACACTTTCTTTTGGTCTGTCAATATAAAAGTAAGTGCGGTCGCACTCATGCTGCCTGCCTGCTTCTGGGGTGTATCCTACCAGCGTACAGCGGTGCCATGTAAGGTCCTTGAAACGCTCTGCAGCATCGCTCTTGAGAATAAATGGCAGAACCCACATTACAGTGTCCTGCTGCGGCTGCAATGCATAGCCCCTGCTTGGGTCTTTCACTATGTCTATTATTCCCTCGCCAGTGAAAATGGTTTTGCCGTCGATTGTTACCTCAAAGCGCCCTTGCTTCATTAAAAGAGCTTCTATTCTTTCCACTGTTTCGGGGTCGGTCTCAGCAATCTGCGCTATAACAAATTCCTCGCCAAAAAAGTTCACTGTGGTGTCGCGCAAGCCAGTCCAGTCAAGGCGCTGCGAAATTGTTGTGGTAATGCGTGCCCTCTCATCAAGGTCGGCAATGGGCTCTTCAAACTCTATCTGGAATAGGGTGCCGCCCTTGAAATCTATGCCAAAATCTACGCCCCTGACAGCAAGGATTAGAAAGCTCAATAGCAGAAAAGCGACTAGCATTACAATCTTTGTGTTTCTTATCAGCGCTGTCATATTTTTCTCCCCTGCCTTTCAATATACCAAAGCAATACAGGAGCGTTCATGAACCATGTTGAAGAGAGGTCAATTATCAATCCAAAGAGCAGCACTGCTGCTATTTCAAACACAACCTGCATTTGCCCCAGGAATGAAAGCGAAAGCATTACAAGCAAGGCTGCGATAGTGGTGGCGTTCATTGTTAGGCCTGTTATGAGGGCATCATATGCCCTTGCTGCTGGGCTTTGTTCCCTTCTTCGCAAAATCTTTGTTGTAAGCATTACATCTGTGTCAACGCTATAACCAACAAGCATTAATAAGGCGGGAATAGAGCTGAGTGTTAGTGGAATGCCGAAAACAGCCATTAGGCCTAATGCCCCTACCACATCCAAAAAGGCTGAAGCAATAACGGCAAGGCTCGGTACAACTTTCCTGAAGAAAATAAATATTACAATCACAACCAAAATAATTGCGAATGCTCCCACATTGAAGGCTGTGCGGTAGAAGGCAGAGCCAAGGGTGGGAGAGACCTCTTTTTTCTGGAAAGCAACCTCTCCCTGCAGACCAAAGTGCTCAACGATAAGTTGCTGAATGCGATTGTTGAAGGATTCCTTTGCATCAACCAACTGCTCTGCTGCCTGCTCTACTGCCTTCTCTGCATCGCTACTGAGCTCTGTTGCAGGGACATAGTCTTGCAGCAGGGAAACAACATTTTGTGCATGCTGCAGAGCTGCTGCTGAATCTGCTTCAAGGGAGGTCCTTGCAAGCGAGAGCTCTCTCTCTGCGTTAGCAATTGCGAGATTTTGCGCAAATTTTATTGTCAAGCCATAGCCGCCCAGTGGAGAGGCGGTTGACACAACACTTAGGTCGGTTAAATCAAAATTGTTGGAAAGAAGCTCCTCTGTTTGCCTTGCATCTAAGGGCTTTTCTGAGCGGATTATTATGAGAGTGCCGCCGCTCAAATCAATTCCTCTGGGCACTCCTGGGAAAACAAATGCAAGGAAAGAGCATACAATTAGGAGGATGATTGGCACAATCAGGTATTTCTTGTAATTTCCGGCATAAAGATTAGTTAGAGGGTTCATTGAAAAAGCACCTATTTTAAACAAAAAGGAGCATTAAAATTCTTAACTTGCAAGGTTTTAAAATCGTTTTGGAGCTGGAAAAATGAACCTCAGGAAATTGCCAAGTGAAAAGGAACTGCTTGATATTGCGCTTAGGAGGGCAAGGAAAGAGGCTGGGAGGATTGGAAAACAAACAAGCGGGCTGAAGCATGAGAAAAGCAGCGAAATAAGAAGAGTGGAAGTAGCGGGCAACTATATAATAAAGGCGCTTGAGGGGGCAGTGAAAGAGTTCCCGAGCATTGGGGAATTGCACCCTTTTAATAGAGAGCTTATTGAAGCAATGGTTGATGTAGGAAAAGTGAAGAAGGCAATTGCACAGCTTGAGGCTGTTGCAAAGATTGTGAGGAAGCTGAAAAGGGAGCATATAGTAGGAATAAAAAAGCTTGGCAGGGGAAAAGAGAGAAAGGCGAAAGAAGTGAGCAGGCAGTTTTTGGGTAGAACAGCTTCTGCTGTGAAAAGCCTGAGAAAAAGCATTGCTGTGTATAACAGGGCAGCGGAAAAGCTGAGGGAATTGCCGAACGTAAAGGAGCTTCCCACTGCCATAATTGCCGGCTGCCCAAATGTGGGAAAGAGCACCCTTCTTGGAAAAATAACTGAGAGCAAACCCAAGGTTGCTGCCTATCCCTTCACTACCCAAAGGCTTGAGCTGGGATATTTTTCGGAACGCTATAGGAAATTTCAGGTGATTGACACCCCTG
>JAFCCK010000133.1 GCA_017610245.1 Candidatus Iainarchaeum sp. | reverse complement strand
TATAGCGAGGAAGCGGTTCATGCCGTCCCTGTTTTTGATGTCGAAACGTTCCAGAGGTTAAGGGCATTGGGCTATCTGCAATAACAAATAAAAACAGAAGCATAGCAGTTTTTCATATGCCTATTGATTTAAGTGTTGTAATAGTGAACCTCAACACCAAGGATTTGCTCCAGCTCTGCCTTGAAAATGTTTACAGCAAAATTTCCGGCATTAACTTTGAGGTCTTTGTTGTTGATAATGGCAGCAAAGATGGAAGCCAACAAATGGTCAAGCAACGATTTCCAGAAGTAAAGCTGATTCAAAATAGGGAGAATGTCGGTTTTGCAGCAGCAAACAATGTTGCCTTGAAAAAGTGCAGGGGAGAATTCATTTTGCTGCTCAATCCTGACTGTTTCCTCCTTGATTCTCTCGGCGAGAAAGAAATTGAATTCATGAGGCAGAACAGCGGCATTGGAATTCTGGGGGCAAAGCTATTGAATGGAGATGGTTCGCTGCAATACAGTTGCCGTTCATTCCCATCTTATTTCAGCCCTTTGTTTGGAAGAACAGGGTTTTTCACCAGGCTCTTTCCAAGGAACAGCCTTACGCAGCGCTACCTTCTCTCCAACCAAAGCCATGAAAGAGCAATGGATGTCGATTGGGTTATCGGTGCTTTCATGCTGATAAGGCGAAGCTGTTTGGATTCAATCGGCCTGCTGGACGAGCAATTCTTCCTTTTCTGCGATGACCTCGATATTTGCTACAGGGCAAAAAGCCATGGCTATAGGACGGTTTATTATCCTAGGATTAGGGCAATGCACCTGATTGGCGTTTCCATTGGCACAATAGGCATTAAAGCAGCCTTGCAGCACCACAAGAGCATGTATTATTTCTTCAAAAAGCATTACCGCATGCCTGCATTGCTCAGGCCTTTTGTTATGCTTGGCTCGGCATTCAATATTGCTTACTATGCCCTTGATTCTTTTGCAGCCGGGGCAAAGCGCTTTTTTCTGCAGTCACATGTTGAGACTTAGTGCACCATCACTTGTGCAGCTGGTATTTCTTCACCATGAAGAAGGAGAATGAAACAGCCCCAAACTGCACCACTGCCATCACCAACAGCATGGTCAAACCAATGCCAATGAGACCCAGAATCACTGGGATGAATGCGGCAATCACAGTGATGATTGCATAACCAAGTATAACTCTTTTCAGGATAACGAGCTGAACTCCAATGCTGGAGATTGCAAGGAACGCAAACAGCAGGAAGATTATGGCGAAGTCAACTGGTGTTGTTCCTGCGGTTTCCTCTGCCACTGTTTCTCCCACACCCCCAACAATCTCCTGGAAGGACTTGGCCTCAAACTGGGCGCTCTTGGAAAAGCTTCCAGAAACAACACTGAAAGTATAAAGTCCAGCATAATCCACCCTAAAGCTCACAACCCCATCAACAGCCTCAAAAGTTTCCTCGCTGCCATTTGGAAATGTGACTGTAACAGCAAACTCATCCACCGCACCAGCAGTGGGGTGCTTAAGCCTGATATTCTGATAAGTGCCAGCCAGGACATCTATTGCAAACTCAACTCTTAGGAGATTGCTTGCCGCATCCAGAGGATCGCTCCCATCCTGCACTTCCTGCCAATCATTTACTGAATCATTATCAGTATCAGCCAGCAGGTAATCTGTCCCTAAGGCTACCTCTTCATCATCGCTAAGCCCGTCACCATCAAAGTCCAGGCCGCATTCAACCAGTTCAATTGAAACAATAGTGCTGCTCTGGCTTCCCTTTGTGGCTCTAAAATCATACTTACCAAGGTCGTCAAATGTAAAGGAAACATTTCCATCCGCAGGAGTAACTTCACTTGCAACCTCTTTCCTATCATGCCTTACTGTGATGGTTGCCCCTTCCACCGGATTCTCGTGGAAGTTGACCAGGCCGACATTTATTGGGTTGTCAATGCACCTGCCGATTATTTGGAAGAAGAAGCTGCCTGCTGGACCGCCTCCTCCACCTGGGCCGCCTCCCCCAGGGCCTGGACCTGGACCTGGTGGGGCAGTACATGGATCGCTCTGGCAAATTCCATCACAGCAGTTTTCAGAGCAGGGAACATCACTTGGGCAGTTGCTGCAGTCTTCCCCTGGATCTGGTGTGCCATCGCCGCACTCCATCAGAACATCACATACTGCATTGCATGTTCCTGCATCCAGGCAAATTCCCACACCACCATCAGCCGGGCAGTCGGAATCAGAGGAACATTCAATGGCTTGAGTGCAGGCACTTCCTGTTAAGCTCCTTGAAGCACCATACCCGCCACTAAAGCTTACAGTTCCTGTGAAAGTGCCCTCAGCAGTTGGAGAAAACCTTACTGTTACTTCCTGGCTTTCGCCTGCTCCAAGGGAGTAGCTTCCCCCTGATACTATACTAAAGGGGGAGCTTGCTGATACTGAGCCCTGCAGTGTGCCTACCCCAACATTCCTGACTGTGAATGTTTCATCTTTGTATTGTCCAGGCTCAACATCCCCATAATCAACCCCATAGCTTGGTGCAACGCTTATGACAGGCTCTGTTGCTTCTCCCAATGCGATTATATTTGACGAATACGGCTCAAGAACTATATTGCTGAAGTCTGTTACAGGCTCTCTTAAAATGGCTCCTGTTCCACTTGGACCCATATAATCTAGTGGATGAAACCCATCCTCCATTGTCTGTTTTGGACCGGCAGCAATCACAGAATCCATGTACGCATTAGCAAGCTCGCTTTCACTAACTCCATACAGAGTGAGATTTATTATAACAGGCTCACCTTTTTTATTCACAAGATGTATGTTCTTTTGCCCTGTCTCACCATGGATAGTTCCCATTGTTTGTGTCCATCCATACTTATCCTGGCCTTTTATCACTTTAACCAAAGTATCCGGAGCATATCTGTTCCTGGATGTATGGTCTAAATACATCTTAATT
>JAFCCK010000132.1 GCA_017610245.1 Candidatus Iainarchaeum sp. | reverse complement strand
CTTCACAGCAATACCTGTTTTTCCTATCTCGAAAGGATGGATATTTTTGTCGTGTGCTGTTCCCCTCATTTTTCTCACAAAAATGCTTCTATGCGGAGGGGTGAAATACAATGCAATTACCCCATCAGCCACAAACTCCTCCACGCCGAAAGCACTGAACTGTATCTTAACATTTTTTGTTTCTGTGGTAAGGAATGTAGTGCAGTCAAGGTCTTTCAGCCTATCTATGAATTGGAATAAGAGCGACCTAAAAGGTCCCCTTTCCAACGCTACTCCTAATGCTGTTGTTGAATCCACTACCAGCCTCTTTGCATCGATTTCCTTTACCTTCTCTTCAATTACATCCAGTTCCTGTTTTACTATTGCCTCTATTTTCCCAGGGCCAGCGTCTCCAAATGCCCTTATCCTATATAGGTTCATCAGTTTTTTGTCCTGCAACTTTTTTATATCCCAGTTGAAGCTCTCCATGTCCCAGGCAATTGTTTTCACCTGGCTTTCTACTGCAACAAACAGCCCTGGTTCCTGAAACTGCTGGGCGCCCTCATAGATAAACTGCATACTGAGAATGCTTTTTCCTGTACCACTTGAACCAGCCACAAGCACGCTGCTTCCCTGTGGGACCCCCCCAGGGATAAGCTCATCCAAGCCCTTGATTCCAGTTTTAATTCTTTCCATAATTTACCCCCGCTTTTTTGCAAAAGTATAAATATCTATTCTTATTTAAAATCCTTTACTATGCCTGAAAATGTCGCTGGGAACATAGATTTGGTTGACTTGATTGAGCAGCCTGCCTGGAAGACCGTCTTGATTGATTTGGTCAAGAGCGAGAGAATGGACCCCTGGGATATCGACCTCTGTTTGCTTGCTGACAAATACCTTGAGAAAATAAACCAGCTGGAGCACGCAAGCCTAAAGATTCCTGCAAATGCAATCCTTGCTTCAGCCATCCTGCTCAAAATGAAGGCTCGCGCATTAAAGCTTCGCGGAATTGAAGATGAAGAAGCTGCTACTGAAGAGCTTAGCGAAGAGGACATTAAAATGCTTGAGGAGAGCATTCCAGAGTTGAAGGGCGTCAGGCGCTTCAGGCAGGGGAAGGTCTCCCTTGATGAGCTTGTTGAGGGCATTGCAGAGGTATTTGAGAAAACCAAGAAGAAGCAGAATTCAATACTGCGGAGCAAAGAGATTCCCGACTTCAAGGTTCTTGTGGATGAGGGCAGCATCGAGGAAAAAATAGCAGGCGTGGAAAAGCGGATTGCAGAAAGGGCCGATTCCCAAGGTCTTGTCACTTTCTCCCAGCTGCTGGATGAAAAAACCTCAATTGAAATGGTAAATGTATTCCTGCCGCTACTGTTTCTTATGAACAGGGGGAAAGTAAATGCCTGGCAGGACCAGTGGTTTGGGGAGATTTTTATTAGTTTGCTGAAGCAGGCCGAAAAAAGCGGAAAAAGCAATTAGCTGCCCTCTGTTATTTTATTGTTTCGTTTCCAGAACAAAAGCCATATTAAATCTCCCCCCCTAAAATTATTCTAGCTGCTTGCCGAGGGTGTTTCTATGAAGCTAGATGCATTTCAGGTTAGTGCTGGCGAAGCACAGGGCCATGCCGTCCTTTTCGATTCCGCAAAGCCAAATGATTTCTATACAGGGAAAATTGTCCTTGTTAAAAACCTTGACCTCAACGATGAGATATTCAGGCTTGGCAATGCAGCAGCAATAATAAGTGAGAAAGGCGGTCTTACAGCCCACGGTGCCATAATTGCCCGTGAATTTAAAATTCCATGTCTTGTTCTGTCAAACGCCGGGCAGGTAATCAAGGGGGGCGATTTCGTTAAGGTTGGGAATAATTCAGTTGAACTTGAAAAACAGGGAAAGCCAACTGTTACAGAACCAAGGGCCTTCTCCCCCATAAGAGAAGGCGATTGGGTATGCTATCGCCCCTACAGCTACTCTGCCTTTATCAATGATTTCAGGGAGAATGCATTCAGGGACATCTTAAAAATACTGCACATCTCCCGGGAAGAAGTGCCCTACAGGAATGATGAAAGGGGCTACTGGCTGAAGGGCTTTCCAGAGGATGAACTCTTGGAGAAAATCAAGGGAGACAGCGAATGGCTGCAGCAGATAATTGATGAGAGAAAGGAATTCTACAATGAGTTTATGGGGTGGCTTGATGAGATGGCCAGGAAAATTTCCAAAGGCCAACCAGATGCAAATTTTGCGATTGAAAATCTAAAGAAGGCCAGGAAGTTCTATCCCAAATACATGGCCTATCTTTATATTACAAACATCCTGTCAGATAAATTCCAAGAAGCGTTTTATGCCATGCTAAAAAACAACTTGCCGCAGGAGCTCGCTTTCAATTATATCAATGAGGCATTTCAATCAAATTATGTGAAGAAGATGCTGAAGGAAAACATCCCGCCAGCTGAAAGGGCAAAGGATTTAGTGTTTCCCTCCCCTAAAATTGTTTTCTTCAGAGCGAAGATTGACTATAACACAAAAACAAGATTCGATGGAGAAATTGAAAGGGCTCTTGGGAGAAAGGATCCTAAATTAAAATCAGAATTTATAAGATACGCAGAAATATGCCCGTTGCTGGAGAGGCTGTCCGAGGAAACAATGATATGCGTTAGGGCCTTGCGGCTTGTGGTGAATAACCTGCTTGAAATGCTGGGCGAAACACTTGCTAAAAGAGGGGTCATTGGCAAAGTTGATGAAATAGTTAATTTTAATCTAGACCAAATAGTTAAAAAACTCGGGCAATTAGAATTCGATGACATCTAAGGTTGGGTAAAATGTGCGAATTGGAAATCGGCAGATTCAAGGTTAAAGCTGTTGCGTCCAATGTCCGAGGTTTGTCCCTGGACGGCGAGCTCCAAGTCAAGGCAGGAACCGGCAAGGAGGGCGATCTTGTTCTGGCAAGAGTTCTTCAAACAAAGAAAGCAG